>DPVV01000418.1 GCA_003526525.1 Lachnoclostridium phytofermentans
TGTGATTAAGATAATTTTTTTTATTCCTTTACAAAAGATACTCTGTTTTGGGCTCTTCCTATTATAACATGACATGTGCCATATCAAAAGAAAAAAGTGAAAAGTATAACTATGACTTCAAAAAAACGAGAATAAATGGAACCCCACCTTGAAGCTGACATGCTTCTCTTTGGAATCATCCACTTATTCTCGCTTTACATTTCACTTATGTGTAATCAATTTCCTATAAGCCCCAATTCATATTTAGAACTACAGAAATAACGATGAAAAGAGCTCCTAAAAGTTTTGTAATCTTTACAAGCGCGCCCTCCATGGAACGTCCTTTGTTCTTGCCCCAATAAGTATCTGCAACGCCGTTGATTGAACCAGAAAGTCCTGCAGACTTACCTTCTTGCATTAAAACAACAACTACTAATCCTAAACAGATGAGAACGTATACAACTGTAAGTATTGCTCTTAATATTTCCATCAATAACACCTCCTAAAAGTCACACTGAATATTTTACCACAATCACGGAAATAAGACAAGTAGTAACTGATTTTGGAATTTATTTTTTGATTAATAAAGATTTTCCAGTCATCTCTTTTGGTTGTTCCATATCCATCATTTCAATTAAGGTTGGAATGATATCAGCTAAACAGCCACCTTCTCTTAAGGTATGGGATTCATCGTAGTTTACTAAAATGAATGGAACTGGATTTGTAGTATGAGCTGTGAATGGCTCTCCATTTGTATAGTCTACTAACTGCTCTGCATTTCCATGATCTGCGCAGATAAACATCTGACCATCTACAGAAAGAAGAGCATCATAAGCCTTACCTACACACGTATCTACTGCTTCTACTGCCTTGATTGCTGCATCAGAAATTCCGGTATGACCAACCATATCTGGATTAGCAAAGTTAACGATGATAACATCGTATTTTAATGATGTGATTGCTTCTACTAATTTCTCCGCTACTGCATTAGCACTCATCTCAGGCTGAAGATCATAGGTTGCGACCTTTGGAGAATTCACTAGGATACGATCTTCTCCTTCGTTTGGTGCTTCCACACCACCATTAAAGAAGAAGGTAACATGAGCATACTTCTCTGTCTCAGCGATTCTAGCCTGAGTCTTTCCATGTGCTGCAAGATATTCTCCGAATGTATTTGTAATAGATACCTTTTCAAATGCTACGCTCTTATTAGGGATTGTAACATCATACTCTGAGAAACAAACATAAGTAAGAGGTAATCTACCACTCTTACGAACAAAGCCGTCAAAATCATCAGTACAGAATGCTCTTGTAATTTCTCTTGCACGGTCAGGACGGAAATTAAAGAAGATAACGGAATCATCTGCTTTAATAGGAGCAATTGCCTTACCATCCTTAACTACTACAGTAGGTAGAACGAACTCGTCATTTACACCTTCAGCATAGGAAGCAGCTACTGCTTCTACCGCATTCGTAGCAGTGGTACCTTCGCCATCTACTAAAGCAGCATATGCTTTTTCTACACGGTCCCAACGATTATCACGGTCCATAACATAGTAACGTCCCATTACAGAAGCAATACGGCCTACGCCTAACTCTGCCATTTTCGCTTCTAGATCTTCCATAAAGCCCTTACCAGAGGTTGGCGCAGTATCTCTACCATCTAAAAACGCATGTACATAAACATTCTCTAAACCATGTTTCTTAGCAAGCTCTAATAATCCATAAAGATGTGTAATATGGCTATGAACACCACCATCCGATAATAATCCGAATAAATGAAGTGCTGTATTATTCTTTTTACAATTCTCTATTGCTTTTAATAATTGTTTATTTTCAAAAAATTCACCATCTTTAATTTCTTTTGTGATACGGGTTAACTCCTGATATACTATTCTTCCGGCACCCATATTAAGATGTCCAACTTCAGAGTTTCCCATCTGTCCCTCTGGAAGACCAACTGCCATTCCAGAAGCATTTCCTTTTACATATGGATAGTCTTTCATCAATTTATCAAGAACAGGCTTTTTGGCTAATGCTATTGCATTACCTTCCGTTTTCTCGTTTAATCCAAATCCATCCAGTATCATAAGTACGGTAGGTTTTTTGCTCATAATTTATTCTCCTTTTGTTCAATGTAGACTTATGTCATACAATTTTTTAGCATGTCATATTACGGCGTTAAAAATTGTATAACTTCATACGGTCAAATATTTCCTATGTAGTGCTTTTTTCCTTTGTTAAAAAAATAGCAGAGGCACTACTTCATTCTTTTCTATCATATCATGATTTATTCATTAGTCAAGAGAATTTCTGTGTCAGCTACCCCTTTTAGCGTTTCAGAGGTACCTGTGCTAATGTCATTGGGATTGCAAGTTTTATTATATTTCCCACTACACTACCTTTTGAAAAATCATTTGTTTAAGCCATGTTATTTTCGACCTTATTTCTGTCTTGATACGCAATTACGGAAGGGTACTATTAAAATACCCTTCCGTAATTCTAGACCCCTTAATTTATTCTGTCAAGTTTCTCACTTTCTGTAAACCTAAAATGAAAGCTTAACATAAGAGTACAACTAGTAAAACATATAACATAAAGTTTGACAATTCCTACTCAACCAAATTTTTAGTAATCTATTTAATCAGCAATAAAAACGTCCCAAGTACAATGGAAGCTAATCCAATAAAGGCTTTCTTACTTAGTTTTTCTTTAAATACAAAACAAGAAAAAGCAATCGTGACTACGATACTTAATTTGTCAATAGGTACAACCACACTAGCTGGTCCAGTCTGTAGCGCTCGATAAAAACATAACCAGGAACCGCCTGTTGCAAGACCGGATAAGATTAAAAACAACCAACTTTTCCGTTCTATATATTTTATAGTATTTTGCTTCTTGGTTATAAACACCACAATCCAAGCCATAATTAATACAACAACGGTACGAATTGCAGTTCCTAGGTTGGAATCGACATGTTCAATTCCAACTTTCCCAAGTATAGAAGTTAAACTGGCAAAGATTGCAGAACCAAATGCGTATAGGATCCATGCTTGCTTTTCAGTTTTCTTATTCTTTTCACCCTGTTTCTTTTCTATCATCAGGTAGGTGCCTATTGCGATAAGGATATAAGCAATAGCCTTAATTACAGTTACACTTTCATGAAGAAATAGAAAAGCGAAGCAAAACGTCAATACCGTACTGGACTTATCAATTGGAGTTACTTTATTAATATCTCCAAGTTGCAATGCCTTAAAATAACATAACCATGAAGCACCGGTAGATACCCCTGATAATATTAAAAATACCCAGGACTTAACAGCTATATTACCAATACCCCCTTGGCTATTCACAAGGAATACCATAATCCATGAGAAGATGAGAACTACAATTGTTCTTAATGCTGTTGCAACATTCGAATCTGTATTTTTAATTCCACACTTCGCTAAAATAGCTGTCAAGCCTGCAAATAACGCTGATAAAAATGCAAATAATATCCACATATCCTTCTACTTTCCACCGATTCGTTTCAATGCACCAATCGAATTGATTTCCTTTCTGTATCCTATGAAATAACTAATTCGTTAATGCCATTATAATTTTAATACAACCGATTAAAAAAGCAACTATTTATTCGAAGTATTGCAACAGTTCTATAAGTGAAATCAACTTTTATGATGAGTATAATGCAACCGTACTATGAGTGTATTGCAACAGTCCTATTAGTGTAATGCTGTTAAAAAAATAAGACTATCGTTCAAACTGGCTTGGATGCTTTGCAAAAAAATCAACTCTTGGCTCCAAATACTTAAGCTCATGTTCCTTTTCTGATGATATAAAATAAGATAGAGGTTCAAACACGTGATCCCACGAAAAGAACTCTTCTCCAACATTTAGATATTCTTGTATCATTTCACAACCTCTTGGTGCAATAGGATGAAGTAATATGGAAGTGGTACGTACACCATGGAAGCAATCAATTAATAGTTGTTTTAATATCTCTTTATCTGCAGATTCCTGTGCTATCTTAATACCATTCGCCCAACGTTTATTCATAGAACGAATATAAGAATCTAATACATACGTAATACTATGAAACTCATGGCGGTACATATGCTCTTCATAGGTTAAGATAGCATCCTTCGCCTCATCGATTACTTCCTGACTTACAGCTCCAATTGGAAGCTTTCCATCAAAATCAGATTGTACCTGATAAAAACAGGAACGAATCAAACGGTTAAACACATTCGTAAGAAGATTACCATCCTTTAATACCGGATCTGCACCAGTTTGTTTATCTTTTGGCAAATATACCTGTGGCATAAAACTAACACTCTTATTCGCTAACCCTAAACTTAAGAAATGGATTCTAAGCTGCTCATCAGTATAATAATCAAGAAGCTCACCAGCCATCGGAGGCTTGACATCTGAACTGCTACTTGCCTTTTTATCCATAAATAAAATATGATTATTGGCAACAAGCATTGGAAGTTTTACTTTTGTCATATCAATTTGATTTGCATCTTCACTAAAGAGAACAGCAAACATCGCCATCTCAGCAATTCCATAAAAGTAAATATTATCTTCACCAATAAATTGATACACTTCACTATCCTCATGAAGGAAATAATCCTTCCATAAATCCTCGTCCTTCCCTTGAAGTCTTAGATATCCTCTGGTAAATGAAATTGGTGCCCAGAGAGATTCTGGCCATACCCAAAAGGTCAAATCTTTTTCACCCGGTACCGGTACTCCCCATTCGATATTTCCTGTTAAACGAAATGGTACTAATGTTTTACCGGTACGATAGCGAAGCCCTTCTGCAGCTAAGATATCTTTTGCTCTATCTCTATCGTTTAGATTTTTAAACACAAAGGTTACAGAAGACTTCTTCTCCTCATTAATAGTCTCATGTGTTGGAAGTTTTTCTTCTAATTCCTTTAAATCCTCAATTTGCTTTTTTAATACATAAATTACAGGTGCTTTTAAAAACTCTTCGATTGTATTAAGTAAATACTTTCGTGATACCGTATTCTTTCTCAGCCAATCAATCCTAGTCTGAAGCATTTCTGTACAGTCTTCTAATCGAAAGTACCAGTTACTAACCTCTTTCATGATTGGGGTTTTCCCAGATAATGTACTTTTGGGGTTTATCAAGTCACTTGGCATATATTGATGCCCTAGGGAACATTCGTCTGCATAACCATGTTCGGATTGGCAACCTTCAATCGGACATTGGCCTACAACCTGTCTACCATTTAAGAACACATTGAAATCAGGGTCATAAAATTGTGTTGTTGTTAGTTTTTCTAAAAATCCTTGTTCTTCTAACTTTGAAAATACTTCTTCTGAAACCTTCTCGTGAATTTTACCAGCCTCTCCTAATGCTGAGGCTGCATAAAGGTTTGGAGCTATCTGATATTTTTCGAGTACTTCTTTTTGTTTTTCATGATTCCCACGAACATAATCCATAATGGAACCAATATCCGAATTCTCTTCTTTTCTTTTGCGATAACTTTCTAAGATAGGAGAACCATAACAATCAGTTCCCGAAACAAATATTACATTTTCTTCTCCGATTCGATCTCGTAGAAACCTTGCAAAGGTATCGGCATGAACAAACATGCCACCAACATGGCCAAAATGAAGTTCTTTATTGCCATAAGGCATACCTGCTGTAACAACTGCGCGTTTTGGAAATACAGGACGCGTCTTCTCAATCTTTAATTCAGACATAAAAAAATCACCTCTTGCGTTATATTTAGCAAGGGGCGAAGGAATTCGCGGTACCACCCTATTTCATTGATACGTCACCATATCAATCTCATCAAGTACACTAAGATACTCTAGTCCTGTAACGGGGACAAACGTCATAGCATCAATAATATTAGGAATCAAGCATTAATACCTAGGTAACCATTAATACTCTGACTACCATTAATACACTGGCAATCATTAATAATAATTTAATACTCAAGCATTCCTAATTTCATATCCGTATGCAGCTCCGAGCCTTGTTTCATCTATCTTTCACTACCTTCTTCCACCAGACGAAGGTTCTCTGTAAGTGTTAGAAAGACTACTCTTCTCTTCTTAGCCTTTTTCTTGTTTTCTGTATTATAGTTTTAAACTTTGTTTCTGTCAAGGACTAATTGATTGAGAAATTATAAGTATAAAAAAGGGAGTTAGATCG
>DPVV01000069.1 GCA_003526525.1 Lachnoclostridium phytofermentans
TAGTTTTTCCCACCAATCACAAGAATTCCATGTTCTAAGAGCTTCTTTATCCCAGTAATGTTCCATTTCTTCTGGAATACAATCATGTATTTCGTATTTCATACCGGGAATACTAATGGCAATTAGAGCATCTTTCTTTAACAATTTTGATAAGTATTTATCAAAATATGTTTCGTTACTTCCAAAATAATGGTACGCATCTACACTAATGACCGCATCGAAATAATCTTCTGCAAATGGTAATTGCATTGCATCAGCATGTATTGGTATAATTTGATTTTCTAAGCCCATTTCTTTAAAGCGTTTATAGTTCTCACCAGCTGAAATCCATAAATCTACTGCAAATACTTGTACTCCATATTCTTTTGCTAAGAAGATTGAAGTTAATCCATTTCCGCATCCTAAATCTAAAACTCTCATATTGCTTGTTAATGGAACATTTTCTAACAAATTTTCTAAGATTATCATAGAATTAGGTCCCATCATATTTGCTCTTACAAAATCAGTATCGTATTTTTGGCTTTTTAAATATTGCATATGAATTCCTTTCTTATAGAAAAATTATAGTATTCACCCTACAGAAAAGAAAACAGGTATAGCAAAAAAAACTATACCTGTGATAAATCTTCAGATGGACTGAGAGGTTAGTGTTTTCTGTAAGGCATTATAGGTCGACAAAAAAGCTGGAATACCCAACTTTTTATCCTATATTAAAATAAAAGCACATTACAGAACCACTGACAAACAGACATCCCCTTTCAAATAATATAACTTAAGAATAACATCATTGTTATATAATGTCAAACATTTCCTAATTAAGAAGTCAATCAGCACATCTAACATAATGCTTATTAGGCACAGAACATTACTTTTTAATAACAGGTATCCATATTTCGCTTTTGTAATCAGATGAGCTTAAGTCACCATTTGAGTACCATTCTACTTCTGGAGCTTCTGCATGTTCATAACCAGATGTAGGAAACCATTCGGAAAAAATTCGTCCCCATATTTCTGCCATTGCAGTAGGCATAGGGCCGATTATCTCAAATATTGCCCATGTAAGGGATGGTATTTCAAGCTTGCACAAATTTTTGGGGGAATTGCTTTCAGTTATCGCGGCTATATAGTAATCAGTTGTATTATCCTCATACATTCCACTGTACACTCCTACTAACCCGTTTCCAAGTCCTGCAATTTGTGAAATAGTTTCTAGTGGTGTCTCGCTCCACATTTTTCCAATACTTTCACCTAAACCATTAATATGTGAAAACCTCTGTTTTACACCTACAACGGTAAATGAATTTTTTTGCTCAATTCTGTAGTTCATCTCAACCACTCCTTTTATTGATAAGGAGAACGTTACACGAGGATACGCTTTTAGCGATATGCCTTTTTCTCTTGCTTTTGAGGGTGTAACTTCATGCATTGCCATAAAAGCCCGAGAAAACGAGTCAGGCGAGTTATAACCATATTTCAAAGCAAGATTGATAATTTTTTCATTACTATTCTGCAAATCAAAGGCAGCAAGCGTTAATCGGCGACGACGTATATACTCGGACAGCGGTATGCCGATAAGAAAAGAAAACATGCGTTGAAAGTGATATTGGGAACATAATGCTATTTGGGCAACCTTTACGTATTCAATTTCAGCATCAAGATTATCTTCAATATAATTAATCGCATTTTTCATATTCTCAAGTGTATCCATATGCTTCTCCTTTCAAGATAAGTATAATATAGGTATTTTACTAATACCCGATAATTTTTGCAAGAATTTGTAGGTTGTAGTATTTAGAAGTTAGTTCAGAAGATTATATATATTTTCTTCAGTTCGCAAATGAAAACTATATCGAATTTTATTACTCCAAATTAATTAGCTTAATTATACTTTTCCTAATTAATTAAGTCAATCCACTATGGGAAAAAGTGTATATTCTACACAATAAAAAAGTGTACACCTCTCCGATAAGACATGATAACGGTTACTCGTTACCTCTTCGAGTAAACGGTTATCTTTTTGATACCATTCTTCGTATTTTGTATGATAGATTGTAATTTGCAGAACCGTTTATTCGCAGCTGTGAAAGATTGTGTAGTGACATAACTTCATATAATGTTTATTACCACTAGAATAAAAATAAAGCTAGAATAAAATTAAAAGTCCCAGTGGTCTATTTTTGCAATAATTATATAATCTGAGGTTTTAATCCAGCCCAGATAATCAATATGGGAATTTCTTTACCGTCTGATGAAATTAAATTATAATCTATGGCAATTTCATTATAGTCCAGATAACGTTTCTTGACTGTCATTTCATGCCCATAATAGGTATAAAACTCGCCATTTGTATAACGGGTATCATCGACTACATAAGTGAAAAAATTACCATCATAATAAAGTCTGGCGGTTGTTGCCGGCCCGTCAACACCAAACTTTGTAATTCTGATCTTGTCCGGTATCCCCCTACCGTAATTATCCATGAAAATTAAAAGTCTACCTATATTAAAATTCAATATCATATCGGTCAAGACATCCCAATTCCTTGTTGCCATTATTCTTGTATAATCACGTGGTAACGCTTCTAA
>DPVV01000236.1 GCA_003526525.1 Lachnoclostridium phytofermentans
AGTCACATTAACTATACTACCAAATTTTGCTTCTTCTGCGCCTTTCATCATCTCAGGGTCAGAAAAAACCTCAGTACTCCATAACTTTAACGTCTTTCCTTTATAATAAGTATAAGCGCTTGGCCAAGGATTTAGTCCACGAATCATTCTCTCGATCGAATCTGCATCATTCGAAAAATCAATTCTACCCATTTCTTTGCTTAGCATTTTAATATAGGTAGACTGAGAATCATCCTGTTTGGTATATGTGGCTGTTCCATTTTTTATTAATTCAATCGCTTCTAGTAGAGCCTCGCCACCGATAACCGCTAATTTATCATGTAAACTGCCACCTGTTTCATCCTTTGTGATATCAATTTCCTTTTTCATAATCATATCACCGGTATCACAGCCAACATCCATCTTCATAATGGTAACACCTGTTTTCTCTTCACCATTTAAGATAACCCATTGAATTGGTGCACTACCGCGATATTTTGGCAATAAGGACGCATGAACATTAATACACCCGAGAGGCGGAAGATCCAAGATATCCTTTGATAAAATCTGACCAAAAGCTGCAACTAAAATAATATCTGGAGCCAAAACCTTTAGCTGTTCCACGAACTCAGGTTCTTTCACACGTCTTGGTTGATAAACAGGGATTTGATGCTTTAAGGCAACTTCCTTTACTGGTGGAAATGCCATCTCTTTTCCTCTACCCTTTGGTTTATCAGGTTGTGTTACAACTCCTATTATTTCAATATCAGAAGAAAGCAGTGTTTCTAGAATCGATGCTGCTATCTCTGGTGTCCCCATATAGACCGCTTTCATTCTCATCCCTCCTCTTATTCTTCTTCCTCATCATAACCAGTAACTTCATGTATTTCACCGTCAACTTTTTCAACATATAAAATACCATTTAAATGATCGATTTCGTGACAGAATGCTCTAGCTAATAAGCCTTCCCCTTCCACTTCAAAAGGCTTCATATGACGATCATAAGCTTTTACTTTAACATAATTTGGGCGTGTTACAATACCTGCTTTCCCAGGTAAGCTAAGACAGCCTTCATCTCCAGTTTGCTCACCATCGGTAGCGATAATCTCTGGATTAATTAATATTATTGGTTCATTTCCTTCTAGTGATACATCAATCACAACCAAACGTTTTAGGACACCAACCTGCGGAGCTGCTAATCCAACGCCTAGTGCGTCATACATCGTATCTAACATGTCGTCGATTAACATATCAATTTTTGGTGTAACTTCCTCAATTGCTTTTGAGGTCTTGTTTAAAATACTATCACCCATTATTCTAATATTTCTTTTTGCCATGTCATTCTTCCTTTCATTAATAACTGTTCATTGGATCAAAATCAAATTGTACATTACACTTTTTAAAGTACTCTGAAACTGTAATGTACTGCTCTAAAAAATCCTTTACTTCAACAAGATACTCATATTGTTCTTCTTTTAGGTATAAAACCCTTCGATAAATATCATTCATTTTTGCAATACCTGCAGGAGCAGGCCCAATAATACTCATACTGGATTTATCCTGGATAAATAGTTCTCCATGAGCCTTTAACCATTCCTTTACCGCTCCAGCCAATAGGTCCGCAGCAAGTACAACAACTTCCTCCTCTTTTGACTGAATCAAAATAGCCATAATATGTGCAGCAGGAGGATATTTCATAAGACGCCTGTAATTCATCTCCTGTTCATAAAAACCAACATAGTCTTCCGTTGCCGCAGTGGTTACTGCATAATGCTCAGGTTGATAAGTTTGTATCACAACCTCCCCTGAAAGCTCACCACGTCCTGCACGACCTGCTGCTTGCGCTAACAACTGAAAAGTTCGCTCTGCTGCCCGATAATCATTTGCATAAAGTGATAAGTCCGCAGCTAGAATACCCACTAGTGTTACTCCGGCAAAATCATGACCCTTTACAATCATCTGAGTACCAATAAGGATATCCGCTTCTCCATTTGCAAATGAACTTAAGATTTCTTCATAACTTAGTTTGCTCTTTGTTGTATCTGCATCCATTCGTAGAACTCTGGCTGTCGGGAATTCCTTTAAAACCATTGCCTCTACCTTCTGAGTTCCTGTTCCAAATGCAGCAATATACTTAGAACCACAAACCGGACAAAGAGTTGGAGTCGGAATTTCATATCCGCAATAATGACATTTTAACACACCAGTACTATGTGACGTCAAGGAAATATCGCAATGAGGACATTTCATTGCAGTACCGCAGCTTCGACATGATACAAAACCTGCATATCCTCTGCGGTTTAAAAATAACATAATTTGTTCTTTTTTTCTTAAACGATCTTCTATTAAGCTTCGTAATAGATCACTAAAGATAGATTTATTTTTCTTCTTTAGTTCTTCTTTTAAATCAATTATGGAAACCTGCGGAACTTTTGCTTCTTTTGCTCTCTTTGTTAAACGAAATAACTCATATTCACCGTCCATTGCTTTTTTATAGGCTTCCAGAGATGGGGTTGCAGAACCAAGGATGATAGAAGCATTGCTTAGTTCGCCTCTCTTAATTGCCACCTCTCTCGCATGATATTTCGGTGGCATCTCACTCTTGTAGCTTGTTTCATGTTCTTCATCTATAATAATCAAACCTAGGTTTTTAAACGGCGTAAATAAAGCAGACCTAGGACCAATCATGATATCGATATCGCCATTTTTTGCTCGTTCAATTTGGTCGTATCGTTCGCCAGCAGACATTTTCGAATTTAGAATAGAGATACGATTACCGAACCTTTTATAAAAACGTACTACGGTCTGATAGGTAAGCGCAATTTCAGGAATTAACATAATAACCTGTCTACCAGATTGTATCACATGGTCGATAATTCCCATATATACTTCTGTTTTA
>DPVV01000521.1 GCA_003526525.1 Lachnoclostridium phytofermentans
ATGAAATTACGAAGGGACCAATAGCGGAGGCAGAAGCAAAAGCAAAAGCAGAAGCATATAAGATGGTTTTTGCAGAGGCAAAATTAGTAGATGATAAGAATGAAGATGTGAATGCCAAAGTAGATTCTTCCAAAGAATTTTTATCTTCTCATGGATTTACTTCAAGTACAATCAACGAAGTATGTATTGCAAAGGATGAAGCTGGAAATGCACTTGGTTTTGTTATGACTTTAACTTCTTCAGCAGGATATGGCGGAGATATTAAGTTTACCATGGGTATAAAAGCTGACGGAACTTTAACTTCAATTGAAATTATTGGTATGAATGAAACAAAAGGTCTTGGTGAAAAAGCAAACGATGAGAGTTTTAAAGGCCAATATTCTGATAAAAATGTAGACTCCTTTACAGTTATTAAGGCAACTGAGAGCAAGACTGGTGATGATCAAATTAATGCCATCAGTGGTGCAACAATCACAAGTTCTGCAGTAACAGGTACAGTGAATGCGGGTCTTGCCTTTGTAAATGACTTATTAGAGAACGGTGTAGGAGGTATGACTCATGAGTAAAGCGTTAGAACGTATTTATAACGGTGTAATTAAAGAGAATCCTACATTTGTCTTAATGCTTGGTATGTGTCCGACTCTTGCGGTTACAACTTCGGCAATCAATGGTGTAGGTATGGGACTTACGACAACGGCAGTTCTTATCATGTCGAACATGCTAATTTCTATGCTTCGTAAGGTTATTCCTGATAAGGTAAGAATGCCAGCGTTTATCGTAGTGGTAGCTTCCTTCGTTACTATAGTACAATTATTATTACAGGCATATATTCCAGTATTAAACGATTCTCTCGGTATTTATATTCCATTGATCGTTGTTAACTGTATTATCCTTGGTAGAGCAGAAGCTTATGCGTCAAAAAATCCTGTATTTCCATCCATCTTTGATGGTGTAGGTATGGGACTTGGATTTACCGTTGGTTTAACTTTAATAGGTTTATTCCGTGAAATACTTGGTGCAGGTACTGCGTTTGGTTTTTCTATAATGCCAGATAGCTATGAACCATTCTCTATCTTTGTATTAGCACCGGGTGCATTCTTTGTACTTGCGATGTTAACAGCTCTTCAAAATAAGTTAAAATTAAAATCTGCAACAAACGTTCCTATGGCTGAAAAGCTTGCATGTGGCGGTAACTGCAGCAGTTGTAGCGGTAGTGCATGCCATAGCAATCATGAGTTACTTGATTCCGTAAAGGAAGAAGCAGCGAAGAAGGCAGCAGCGTCAAAAAAAGCAGCAGCTGAGAAAGCAAAAGAAGTAGCTAATCAGACAGAGAAGGAATAGGAGGAGAGATTTAGATGAAGGAATTATTACTAGTGCTTATTGCAGCAGCGCTCGTGAATAACGTAGTTTTAAGTCGTTTCCTCGGCTTATGTCCGTTTCTCGGCGTTTCTAAAAAAATCAGTACAGCAGCAGGTATGGGCGGAGCAGTTATCTTCGTTATTACCATAGCCTCTGCATTATGTAGCGTAATCTATGATATGGTTTTGGTTCCACTTGATTTAAAATATATGAATACGATTGTATTTATTATTTTAATTGCAGCCCTAGTTCAATTTATTGAAATGTTCTTAAAAAAGTTCTCACCAGGTCTATACAATGCACTTGGCGTGTACCTTCCATTAATCACAACAAACTGTGCAGTTCTCGGTGTTGCTATCGATAACGTTCAGAAGGGTAATGACCTTGTAACTAGTATTGTTTATGGCGCTGGTACTGCGATTGGTTTCTTAATTGCTATTGTTATTATGGCAGGTGTAAGAGAGCGAATTGAAAATAACAATGTCACAAAATCCTTTCAAGGTTCACCGATTGTGTTGATTACAGCAGGATTGATGTCGATTGCCTTTATGGGATTTGCAGGCTTGTTATAAGATAGGGGGAAAAGAGCATGACGAATTTAGCATTATTTGACCTCTTATCTAATACCGGTGTACTTGCTATCAATGTGCAAGGACTTATTACAGCATCAGCTATTGTTGGTGGTATTGGTTTAATCATCGGTATTCTTCTTGGGATTGCAGCCAAGGTATTTGAGGTTGAAGTAGATGAACGTGAGTTAATAGTAAGAGATTTATTGCCTGGTAATAACTGTGGCGGTTGTGGATATGCAGGTTGTGATGCGTTAGCAAAAGCAATTGCGAGTGGTCAAGCACCAGTGAGTGGATGCCCTGTTGCAAGTGCCGAAATTCATGCTAAAATTGGTGGGGTAATGGGGACAGAAGCAACAGCTTCAGAACGTAAAGTTGCATTCGTAAAATGTAATGGTACTTGCGATAAAACAAATGTGAAGTATCACTATACCGGAATTGCAGATTGTAAGAAGCTTGCTATGGTACCTGGAAATGGTGAGAAGACTTGTAGCTATGGTTGTATGGGCTATGGCAGCTGTGTACGCGCTTGTGCTTTTGATGCAATTCATGTTGTGAATGGCATCGCTGTAGTAGATAAAGAAAAATGTGTCGCATGTGGAAAATGTATTACAGAGTGTCCAAACAACTTAATTGAATTTATTCCAGTAAGTTCTACTTGCAAGGTACAATGTAACTCCAAGGATAAGGGTAAAGATGTGAACGCTGCATGTAGCGTTGGATGTATTGGATGTATGATGTGTGTGAAGGTATGCGAAAGCGATGCAGTCACCGTAACCAATAATCTTGCTCACATTGATTACTCAAAGTGTACTCACTGTGGTAAGTGCGCGGAGAAGTGCCCAAAAAAGATCATTACCATTGCGTAATTATGAAATAAACAATTATTTAATAAAAATTCAGCAGAAGTTTATTTATCTTTTTTCAAAAAGATGTTATGATACATGAAAGACTTCTAGCAGAATAGGAACAACCAAAAGGATAAGAAGTACTTTTTACTTCTTATCCTTTTTTGATATTAAGAGATGTGAACTCACTTTGTGGATAGTTGCTACAAAGGGTCTTCATCCTCAAAATAAAGACATGAGAAAAGTGGTATAGTCACGTAGTTCTAAAGGCAGAAAGATTAAAAGAAAGAATCAATTTGCTAATAATTAATAAAGGCAGGTTTATTATGGTTTGTAAAAATTGTGGAAGAACGATACAAAATGAAGAAGCTAATTTTTGTGAGTATTGTGGTGCCTCTTTTCGTCCAGGAATGGATAATCGGGTGTTAGAGGGTGAGCATAATTCGAGCCCTAGCGCCAATGGACAAGATATTACAATACAGCAAAATTTAGGCCAGGGGAGTGCTAGTCAGAATGGTCCTTGGCAAACAACTTATGAACAAAACACTTATGGAAGTAATCCTATGAAGGATCAAGTGCTGGGAAGATATTTTACTCAAAATACGAATACTTATGGTCAGGGGAATACGACAGTTCAAGAAAAGCCAATGACAGTTAGAAATTGGCTTACAGTAATGTTATTAGGTTTTGTACCTCTTATTGGACCTTATGCATTCCTGGCATTACTATTCTTTTGGTCTTTTAGTAAATCAGTAACCCCAACAAAGAAAAACTGGGCACGCGCTACACTTATTGTAGCTCTTATTCTTGTCGTAATTATCGCTATGTTGATAGGTGCGACTGGTGGTGAAATACTATCTGATCCAACCGCAATAATTAATAGTCTTTATGGTAAATAATGAGGTAGAGCTGGTAGCATAAGCGGATTGCGAATATCCGCTTTGACTGGGACTAGCTTCGCCATAACCTTCTTACCAGTTGTGAGATTCTAGTAGGGTACTATGTGCCATCAATGAAAAGATACAAAAGGAACAACTAAACTCCAGACAAAAAGATGTGGATTCAAAGTAAATGGATGGAAGGTACAACTGTAATCATTTAATTGCCAAGGCCATAAGGAGGTAAGAGTTGCCATGTATCAACTAATGATCATTGATGATGAACCAATTGTACGTAAGGGAATTAAAGATGATTATGCGGTTTCTACTTCGGATAATATAGCAAAGTGTGTCTATGCTTATATGGAAAAGAATTTTGATAAGGATTTGAAACTTGAAAATATAGCAAAAACCTTTAACTATAACAGTGCTTATCTAGGAAAATTATTTAAGAAAGAGATGGGAGAAGGCTTTAACAACATACTAGATTCCATACGAATTGAAAATGCGAAGAAGCTTCTAATGGAACAGGACTTAAAGGTATATCAAGTATCAGAGAAAGTTGGATTTACTAACATTGATTACTTCTATAACAAATTTAAGAAACATGTTGGCTTAAGTCCAAAGGAATTTCAAAAGAAAAAACCTATGGGGAATGAGGGATAACGATGTCGAAAGGAGATTCTCCTTTTGTCAGATTATTAAGCTATGAATTAGTTAAGAATAGGGATCAATGAGATGTTAGTCATTGTTGAAAACGAATTCTTGTAGCTAATTCGTAGCTTATTTATTTTTTGGGAAATAGTGCTGCAATAATTAGTTGTGTGATTACATTAACTAATAAATCTGCATGCAGATGTCATTTTTTAAGAAGGATCCTATATTCTTATATTAACGTATAATCGGAATAAGGATATCAAACTTTGTACCTTGTCCAAGCTTACTGGTGACATTGATTTCACCTGCGTGAATGGCTATGGCTGACTTTGTAAGCGCAAGCCCAAGCCCATATCCGTCTGTCATTTCTTTTTTTATGCGATATAACGGTTCAAATATATGTTGTAATTCTTCTGTAGCAATGCCGTTGCCTGTATCGTTTATATTAAGTTCGATTTGATGTTCGTGCTCACGTAAGGAAATAGATACGTTTCCGCCCTGCTGGTTGTATTTAATGGCGTTCTCTACAATATTATATATAGCCCGGTATAAAAGCACTTCATTGCCTTTGAATATTGGAACAGGTTTTATGTTACAAATAATTTCAACTTCTTTTTTCTTAGCGATCGGCTGTAAATCCTCAGCTACATCCGATACTACTTCTTTTAAATCCACGTCATCATCAAGGGATGCGTTTTCCTGCCGTACGGTATCTAGTAAGGCTTCAATCATTGCATTCATTTTCATAGCGGTTTGTTCAACAATTGCTAGAGTATCATTGTAATCATTCGGAGTTTTTTCTTGCATTTCATTTAATACGTCTATATTAAGCTTCAGTACAGCCAATGGGGTTTTAAGTTCATGAGCAACATTTACATTAAAACGTTGTTGAGATGAAAAAGCGTTTTCAAGCTTTGATAGCATTGAATTAAAGGATAAGGTCAATTCTTTTATTTCATCATTAGGTCCAGCCATAGGCAAAGCCTCAGTAAGGTTATGGGAATTAACATCTTTTATTTTCCTGCTAAGCAAACGAACCGGGCGAAGTGCTCTTCCAACAATGAAATATGCAACGATGCCGCCAACTGAAATAGCAGCAAATAATATGATAAGCGACCACAGATACATATCATTTTTAGCCTTATGCATTGTATCGGTTATAATATTTGCTTGCGCACTTACACTTCCGCCAGTAATATTATTAGGATTATATCCTGATAGGGGGTTAGAATCCGCTGTCGCCGAGCCGCTATTGTAGAATGGTTCCGACTTGTTCTGGCTTGGACTCAGATTTGTTGAACCGCTTGTAACGACAATCAGAGTGTTTGTCACCTCCGGCATAATTCTGCTTACATTAATATTGATAAATATAACAATGGCAACACTTGAAATTAACATAACAAGTATTGTTATCAGTGTTACACGCCACCGTAATGTGAGTTTTAGTTTTTTCATATTCAGCCTCATTTAATCTAGATTAAGGGAATATCCCAATCCCTTTACATTGGTTATGATATCATCTCTGCCGGTTGCGTTACTTAACTTTTTCCTAAGGGAATATATATGAACCCTCATCACGCTGGTGAAAGGGTTGGAATCCTCATTCCAGATGTGATTGTATAGTTCTTCCGCGCTGATGCTTTTTCCTTTATTTTCAGCAAGGTATACCAGAATGCTGTATTCTTTCATAGTTAAAATTAATTCGCGGTTTTGATAGGAAACACGATGGGATGTGAGATCAATCTCCATCTCTTCGATTTTTATAATATTGGGTTTTACTACAAAATTTCTTCGTAGGAGTGCACGGATTCGTGCTCGAAGTTCTTGAACATCAAAGGGTTTAACAATATAGTCGTTAGCACCTAAGTCGAGGCCTTTTATGCGGTCGTCGATTTCCCGGTTAGCGGATACAATTATTACTCTTACCGTTTCGGACACTTCACGCAACTTTGACAAAATTGTAAATCCGTCGGTGTCTGGCAGGCGGATATCAAGTAAAATCAAATCATACTCATTTATCACCATTAAATCTTCTGCTTCACGACCAGTCAGCGCAACATCGACCGCATACCCGTCCTTTTTTAGTATTTTTTCCATTGCTGTGGCTATATTTAATTCATCTTCAACAACCAATAATCGCATCGTAAAATTTCCCTTTCTCCGTGAAAAGCATCAAAGCCATGGTAAATGGCTTTGATGTACAATTACATAATGAACTAATTTTAATTTGCGATGTCGGCAGATGCAGAAATATAACCGCTGGCATTCGCTGGATCGTTCAACTCATCCTTGGTTATAACGATATTGCCCTTGTCATCGATAACATTGCCGTTTTCATCGGTGTTTAATTGTGCGGAAGCTTCCGAACTGGTATTGTTACTGTCATCGACTTTTCCAATTAGGCTGGTAGAACCAGATGCAGATATATGACCGCTGGCATTCGCTGGATCGTTCAACT
>DPVV01000237.1 GCA_003526525.1 Lachnoclostridium phytofermentans
CTAGCGTAATCAGATTTCGAATAACCACTTTGACTCAAAAATAAACAAAAGCAATGTGATATATATAAAAATGCAAATAAACAGAGTAACTTGGATTTGATGCATGAGAAAAATAAAAAATAAAATTAAAGAGGTGGAAGATAGTATGTTAGAGAGTGAAAAATTTGAATCTAATGTCAGAAATTATTGCAGACATTTTCCTAAAGTATTCACAAAGGCTAAATTATGCAAAATGTATACACCAGAAGGTGAGGAATACTTAGACTTTTTTAGCGGTGCTGGTACGCTTAATTATGGTCATAACAATGAATATATTATGGAGCGTATTATCAATTATATAAAAGATGATGGAATTTTACATGCGCTTGATATGTATACTACAGCCAAATGTGATTTTATTAAAAAATTTCAAGACTGCATTTTAGCTCCTAGAAATTACAATTATAAAATGATGTTTTGTGGCCCTTCTGGAACAAATGCAAATGAGGCTGCTTTAAAAATAGCTCGTAAATATACTGGAAGAAAAAATGTAATTGCTTTTATGGGCGCTTTTCATGGAATGTCGTTAGGAAGTTTGGCATTGACAAGTTCACTATTTGCGCGTAATGGTGCAGGTGTACAACTAGAGAATACAATATTTGTTCCATATTGTAGAAAAGGTTTTGATTCGTTAGAATATATTAAAATGATCTTGAATGATGATCATTCCGGAATAGAAAAGCCAGCAGCTATATTTGTTGAAACCGTTCAATGTGAAGGTGGTGTTCAAGTTGCTGATTTTGAATGGCTAAAAGAACTAGATAAAATATGTAAAGAAAATCATATCCTTTTAGTTTGCGATGATATACAGGTTGGTTGTGGGCGTACAGGTACGTTTTTTTCGTTTGAACAAGCCGGAATCGAACCAGATATGGTTACGCTATCGAAATCGATTAGCGGTGGAGGTCTACCTATGTCATTACTCCTTCTTAAACCAGAGATTGATTGCTTAGAACCAGGAGAGCATTCTGGTACATTTCGAGGAAATCAACTAGCATTTATAGGAGCTAGTGCTGCAATAGATTATGCAATAGAACATAAATTATGGGATAAAGTACAAAATGACGAAAAGTATGTGAAAGAATACATAGAACAGAATATACTGCCGATTAATAATAAAATACAATATCGCGGAAAAGGACTTATTTTTGGAATTGATTTTTCAAATTTCAATAATGAAAAATTAACAGATGAAATATCAAAAGAATGTTTTGCAAATGGACTAATCATTGAATTGGCAGGAAGAAAAGATAGTGTATTAAAAATTATACCACCTTTAATTATTAGTAGAGACGAACTTACAGCAGGTCTTAATATTATTAAAAAATCCATTCAAGCCTGTGTATAATGAATAAAAGGATGATCTATCATGGCGATTGGAACTGGAATTTTGAGTTAGCAATAACAGTTAGCAAAAACGATTGACAGTGTCAAAATAGTCTGATAATATCAATATTAATAACGGATGATGAATACGGAAGAGAGCACAAGACTGTGCCGCCGAAGGGGAACGCAGAAACTCTCAGGCAAAAGGATCGGATTCGGACGTAACTCTGGAGAACATTTATATACCGAAGAAGTCAATCTTTCAGGTAAAAGGACAGAAGCAGGCAGGAATATCCTATATGGATATTTCTTTCTGTCTTTTTTTTTATGGATAAAAGGTTGACGTTCCTGTATTGAAACAGAAAGCATGTTTCAATAATTAGATTTACGGTGCAAAGAGTACACCTTTTATGAGAAATAACTACGCCACTATATTATCAGATAAATTTAAGGAGGATTAAGACATGGAACTAAAAACACCGCTTTACGAAATGCATCTGAAACTTCATGGCAAAATGGTCCCTTTTGCTGGATATCTCCTTCCCATCCAATATGAGGAGGGAATCATAAAGGAGCATATGGCAGTAAGAACAAGGGCAGGGATTTTTGATGTTTCTCATATGGGGGAGATACGTTGTAGAGGGAAAGATGCTCTTAGGAATCTGCAGCAGTTACTGACCAATGATTTTACCGATATGGCGAATGGTCAGGCAAGATACAGTCCTATGTGTAATGAGCAAGGGGGTACGGTGGATGATCTGATTGTATATAAGGAAAAAGAAGAGGAGTACTTAATCGTCGTAAATGCTTCTAATAAAGAAAAGGATTACCGATGGATGCTAGAGCATAAATTTGGAGAGGTGGTGTTTGAAGATATTTCTGATAAAATCTCACAAATTGCCTTGCAGGGTCCTAAGTCTCAGGAAATACTTATAAAGCTATCAACAGACATTCCCGAAAAGTACTATCATGCTGTTTTTGATGGAATGGTGGCTGGGATTCCATGCATGATATCCAGAACCGGTTATACAGGGGAAGACGGATTTGAACTTTATTTCGATAATACATATGCTATTACAATGTGGGAAACGCTTATGGAGGCAGGAAAAGAATACGGACTGATTCCTTGTGGGCTGGGGGCAAGAGATACCCTGAGGCTGGAGGCAGGCATGCCGCTGTACGGACATGAGATGAATGATGAGATTAATCCGGTGGAAGCCGGTCTTTCGTTTGCTGTGAAAATGCAGAAGGAGGATTTCATCGGTAAAAACCATTTGCCAGATAAGGATTCCCTCATGAGAAAACGAGTAGGCTTAAGGGTAACAGGGCGGGGAATCATACGGGAACAGGAAGATGTACTTGTAGACGGGAAGAAAGTGGGATTTACAACATCAGGAACCCATTGCCCATATCTGGGCTACCCGGTGGCCATGGCTATCCTTAATAAAGAATATATAAAAGTAGGTACAAAAGTAACGGTAATTGTCAGGGGAAGAGAAGTAGAGGCAGAAGTGGTGCCCCTTCCATTTTATAAGAGAACAAAATAATCCATCAAGGAAAAGGAGAATTTATCATGAAGGTATTAGAAAACTTGGTTTACACAAAAACACATGAATGGGTAAGGTTTGAGGATGAAACAACAGCCTTAGTCGGCCTTACGGATTATGCGCAGCAGACGTTAGGACAGCTTGTCTTTGTTAATCTTCCGGAAGAGGGTGACGAAACGGTAACCGGAGAAAGTTTTGCCGATGTGGAGTCAGTAAAAGCTGTTTCGGATGTCTATTGCCCAGTAACCGGAGTCGTATCGGAAATTAACGAAGAACTTCTTGATGCACCGGAAAAGATCAATGAGACTCCTTATGAAG
>DPVV01000320.1 GCA_003526525.1 Lachnoclostridium phytofermentans
ATTTATTCCTTAAATAATACTAAATTACATCTCCAAATTGCTATTTAAAATCATATGTATTTTTACGTTTACCCAAGCAATATCCGCTATATGTGATACCAATCAACATCAGTATAATTGTTACTATAAAAATTGATCCTTCAGTATCCTATTTCTTACATAGACAGTGGAGAATTACACCATCTTCCGGTTTATAAATTGCACCACGCCCTGACATAATGATAGTAAAATTATTCTGCCTTGCATAAGAGGATAGCTCATCTGGAAGAAACGTTTCCCAATATATTTCTTCACTATCGTACGGAAAAAACTTTCGACCTTCTAAGTGTAGTTCATGTGTATCCGATAAATATTCATAATCATGACCAGAAAAACTTAAAATACCATCTTTTTTTAATAATCGATTACATTCTGAGAAAAAACTTTGCTTATAATCAACTCCGTACAGTAACCCAAAGGTCTGTGCCCAGAGGATAATACCATCAAAAGAATTATCATTGAACGGAATATGACGTCCATCGTAAGAATAGAAAGGAATGGAATAACCTTTTGATTCTGCTAAAGCAGTAACCTCTGCTATGACAGAATGTGAAATATCTATTCCGACCACGGAGAAGCCCAAGTCACTTAGTGCAAATGCTTCCCTTCCCAAACCACATCCAATATTTAAAATCGATGCATTTTTAGAAAAGTACCTAATAACCTCCTTTTCCCATGTCTTTAAGTCGTTCCATGACCTCATTTCATCGACATTATCCTTGGCCTCATACCATTGTTTAACTGAATTTTGAGACATAAGTATACCTCCTTATGAGTTGGTTCAATTCTTCGTTATAGGAAAAATTGAAAGCAAAATGAAATTGAAATCTCTTAAGGATATCATAGGTAATTATTTGATAATATTCAAGTGGATGAAATGAAAAATGGAATAAAATTAATAATATATTTTATCAAAAAGCTATATAAGATGGGAAAATATTTACAGAATATAAGAGGTAGAAATAAAGGATTGCCAAATTTCAATTTATCATGTATAATAAATACTCGTGTGGTAGCAATACCATGAATATAAGGAGATGTATCGAAGAGGCCATAACGAGCCTGACTCGAAATCAGGTTGCCCGCAAGGGCACGTGGGTTCGAATCCCACCGTCTCCGCTTGTAATGATTAGTCCTAATCCTTGGTGATGGGACTTTTTTGTTGAGTCGAATGGTCGTTGAGAGACAGGAGTGGCAAGGAAACTAAGAGTTCTTCTGCTTTTTCAAAGCCATTGAGTCCATCTGTTTCAAAGAGAAGAACCTGTTCCAAACCACGCTACTTTAAGGATTGTAGCATCTCTCTGTAATTATCAGCTGATTCAAGTTTCTGACAAAAAATTTTATCAACAGATTCATTACTTAAAAGTGCTGACAAAAAATTGTGTTAAGATAAGACATAAGGGAACTCCTTCTTTTGTTTATTGTTTGGTCACTTTAAACTTTAATAGAAGTTGGTTCCCTTTTCTAGTGTTATTTTACTAGAGGAACCTGTTTACACATAAAATTTTACACTATCATCATGTTTTAAGAAATTGTAAAGGAGAACTAAATTATGAATAGATATATGATAATAATCGTACTTTTGAGTTGTACACTTCTAACAGCTTGTAAAACTATTCAAACTGATTCCAATAATCAACTACCACCGTCACCTACTACCGAACCCAATGATACAATCACGCCAGAGCCTTCTAAGGGTCCAGATATATCACAACAAAAGAAAGAGGAGCTTGAAACTACAATTAATACAGTAAATTCAGAGCAAGATATTATAGATGTCTTAATAGAAGGTATACCATTATTTTGTGAGAAACTGTCTTTTGATTTAGGGAATATCGTACTTTCTAATGAACTTCCTGATCTCTTTGTTCAAAACGCATATTATAAAGTGACTTCACAGCAACCATCTTTAAAATACGTATATGAGACAAAGATTCAGTATAATGAAGAAACCAAAATTGCAACATGTGAATTAATGTATATGCCATTTAAGTTTGGCTTTCATGATAGTGAGGTTCTGTCAAATACACATCTGGTATATACGCTCAAAGACTTAATTTCAATTGCACAGGATAATCTTACAGGAGCCTCTGTCGATATTAGGATAATGAATCCGAACCTGGATGTAGATGATATGCAAAAAGCTTTGCAACAGGTGGGGTATGGTTACATTGTATGTGAGTTAAATAAGGATGCAACTCAAATAACTATGTCACCAACCTATAGCAGAACGATAGAAGAGTGCTTATCCTATATTAAAGATACGGAACTGCTTGCGGATGAGATTTTAAAAGACATTGTTTCTGATTCGATGACGGATGATGAAAAGATAGTTGCAGTTTATTCCTATGTTGCAGAAAATACGGCCTATGACTACAGATATTATACGAATAGAAATGAAATGCCTTACGAATCAATGACTGCATATGGTGTACTAAAAGATAATCTGGCCATTTGTGGAGGCTATTCATGGGCTGTACGATTATTGTTGGATAGAATAGGAATTGAATGTTATAATGTTACTGGTTTATTATCTGGTGAGTCTCATATGTGGAATATTATAAAGTACGAGGATAAGTATCTTTATTTTGATACAACAAATGATGCTGGGCTCACACCAGATCTAGGATTTAGAAATTTTGCAATGACAGTAGAACAGGCATCGCAAAGTCATGAATGGGACGACGAATTTTTAGAACATCTCCTGGCGGAGAAATAGTTGGGGCTGTAATGATATGCTATTAGAATGGGTAGGATTGCTTTAAAATCTTCTTATATTCCCATGGTCTCCGTTAATATGAAAATGCTCACACATAAGTGTGAGCTCTTTTCATATTGGAGGGGTCTCTGATCACTTATTTTTGTATCTTTGTATAATTAACAACTCTTTTTACTCTGTATTATTAATAGTATTCCCTTTCTCAAAAGTCTGCATTGAGGTTTTATATACTATATTTCATAACGAGCCTGACTCGAAATCAGGTTGCCTGCAAGGGCTCGTTGCTTTATAG
>DPVV01000055.1 GCA_003526525.1 Lachnoclostridium phytofermentans
GTAAGTTTAGAGGCTAGGTTCCATGGAACCTAGCCTCGATTTAGGTGCGGAGCTATTTTTTCTAGGCTTACTTTGAGCTGGAGAAAAGCGATTCCATGGATTAAAAGTACGAACGAATGATTTCACTAGCTATCTTATCACTGTGCTGTTCTAACAATTGTTCTGTAACTTCAAAAAATTGTTGCTTTTGTTTCCTTTCCAATCGAAAACTAGGTGTAAACATTGCGTAGGGTTGAGGTAAAAAGTACCCTGTTTTTTTGATATAGCAAGTATCAGGCTTTGCGTTTTGTCGATATTCTTTTTCTACATATTCCCCAACACTTTTATGAACAGCAGTATCTTCTAAAGGAAGATAATAATAGTCTTTGTAATTATCAAAATAGAATTTTAAAGTTCCATGAAAGAGAGCTATGGAGATACGCCCCTCGTTTTCGCTGGCATTTAGAGTAATGGGATATAAACTATCCATAACTTCATAGTTAGATTCTAACGTAAGCGATGTATGGAGTTGGTTATTTATATTAAAGTAAAAGTTCACTGTCATCTCAGTGACATCCCATTTATTTAATGTAATATTCCCTTCAAACAGTTTGACATAGGATAACATCGGTAAGATTCGTGGCAGATTTGAAATATCCTCAGCATTATGGAGGAGCAGCAATTGTCTTAAAATGCCTGAATCGTTTTTTTCTATACTAGGTAGTCCAGAAACAGGAGATACTTGATAATGAGAAGCACCAGATGTGTGCTTTTTTTCATAGGTATAAAGTGCAAGGAATTTAGTGAAGATAGGAATTAAATCACCACCAGAATACTGATCATTACGCTCAACCTTTAAAAAATCTTCTATTGTCTTTAGTTTTAAATTTTTGCTAGGCAATATTTTTTTATAAGGAATTAATTGTTTATAGATGTCAAAACTAATCATATGTTCAAAATTATAAGATAATTGATAAGTAGAGCATTTCTGTAACAAATATGGTATATCAAACCCCGAGCCGTTATAGTGAACTAACAACCGATAGGATTTTAAAAATTCAAAAAAGTTGGTTAAAAGTTCCTTCTCTTCTCTTATATCCTCCATAAACCATTGACGAAGTATGAAAGTAGATTGGTCAAAATAAGCGCACCCGATGAGATAAACATAAGACATCGCAGCGGAAAAACCTGTTGTTTCTATATCAAAAAATAAAATCTCCTGATTTGAGACATGATTAGAGGATAATAATGTTAAGTCATAGTCAAACGATGATTTTATTGGGGTTTCTATAATTTGCATAATACGGCTCCTTTCTCATAGAGTATTGTAGCAAATTCATAGATTAGATTCAATAGAAGGAATGATACCATAAGTGTTGTTTTTAATTTACTTATAATGTAATAAATATTACTTTATGGTATAATAGTGTACGAGAAAAAGCACGCTTTGCGAACTTTTTCTTGTTATGAACAATAGGTAAGTTTGGTAGTGGGAACCAAACGTGATTCTTAAACATAAGTAAGTTTGGATAGGGGATATCTACTTACTACATAGAATGGAGAGTAGGGATGGGGAACGATTTTAAAGACAAAAAGGGGATTGTAAAGAGCTATCTTAGTGGATTTCTACGTGGAGCTGTTGTTGCATTGTTAGTAATGATACAATTCGTTGGGATTGTTTTTCTATCCATATGGCTAAGAGGATATTCTTTCTACATTTATACCGTAATTGAAGTATTAAGTATTATTATAATCTTAAGCTTAATTAATGATAGTAGAAGTCCGTCCTATAAGATAGTATGGATTTGTATTATTTTGGTACTACCTTTAACAGGTCACATTATGTATGCTTTATGGGGGAAATCTGGTTCAAAAAAGAAAATTGAGAAAAAGGTACTTGGAAAACTTCGTCATGGTGCCACGTTTTATGAATATAGTGAAGAGACAATGAAAGAGTTTCAGAGTAGGTATCCTACCAAAACCCGAATGGTGAAATACCTAGAAGCACACACGTTTCCTTTGTATCAAAACAATCAGGTGGATTATTACCCTATGGGTGAGGATACATTTAAAGCAATTATAAAGGATATTGAGGAAGCTAAGAAGTTTATTATGCTTAATTTCTTTATCATTGGGGAAGGAATTCTTTGGAATCAAATTCATGACCTGTTGATTCGAAAGATTTCAGAGGGTGTTGAAGTCATGTTTATGTATGATGATTTCGGTGCGATGCTAAGAACACCAAAGAATTTTAGACGTATCCTTGAGTCTGAGGGGTTTAAAGTTCAGGTATTCAACCCGATTCACAAATATACTGATAAATTATATATGAATTATCGAAGTCACCAAAAAATCATTGTGGTTGATGGGAATATAGGCTATACTGGAGGTATGAATCTTGCTGATGAATATGTAAATCTTGTGGATCGCTTTGGAAGATGGAAGGACAACGCAATTCGTATCGAAGGAGATGCAGTATGGGGTCTAACGGTAACCTTCTTACAGATGTGGGAGGTATGTACGGATAGTACACTTATGGATTATACTCCATATCGTCCAACAAAAATATTTCCAAAGAACCAGGTGTTTTGTCAGGTTATGTCTGATGGTCCCGCAAATAATCCACAGAATCCAATCGAGTCGTTTTATAAGCAGATGATTCATTATTCAAAAAAGTATCTGTATGTAACAACTCCTTATCTGGTATTAGAACCTGATATGCAGGAGTCGTTGGTGGCTGCAGCGCAAAGCGGAGTTGATGTCCGTATTATTACTCCACACATTCCAGATAAAAA
>DPVV01000318.1 GCA_003526525.1 Lachnoclostridium phytofermentans
AGAAAAGCAAGCATCGTGAACTTTGCCTTATAGAATTAGAAAAATCAAAACGACTTTGTTTAAAAAAGATTATACACTGAGAGGAAGGTATACTTATGGAAAGAAAAGTTGGAACAGTATCAAGAGGTGTTCGTTGCCCTATTATCCGTGAAGGAGATAATTTATCTACTATCGTAGTTAATAGTGTATTAGATGCTGCAGAATCTGAGGGATTTTCCTTAAGAGAAAAAGATGTCATTGCATTAACAGAATCTATCGTTGCACGAGCACAAGGAAATTATGCAAGTGTATCTGCTATTGCTACTGATGTAAAAAACAAACTTGGTGGAGAAACAATTGGTGTAATCTTCCCAATCCTTTCAAGAAATCGTTTTGCGATATGTCTTAAAGGTATTGCTATGGGTGCTAAAAAAGTAGTTCTTATGTTAAGCTATCCAAGCGATGAAGTGGGAAATGAGTTAGTGTCATTAGACCAATTAGATGAAGCTGGAGTTAACCCATTTAGCGATGTTCTTACTTTAGAACGTTATCGTGAATTATTTGGAGAGAACAAGCATCCATTTACCGGAGTTGATTATGTTGACTACTACTCCTCTATTATTAAAGATGCTGGTGCTGATGTTGAAATCGTCTTCTCCAATCAACCAAAAACTATCTTAGAGTATACAAAAAATGTACTTACTTGTGATATCCATACTAGACTAAGAACCAAGAGAATTTTAAAAGCCGCTGGTGCTGAAAATGTTATTGGCTTAGATGATATCTTAAATACTTCAATCGATGGCAATGGCTATAATGAAAAATTCGGATTATTAGGTTCTAACAAATCTACAGAAGACCAAATTAAGCTATTTCCAAGAGAATGTTTTGATCTTGTAAAGGACATTCAAAAACAAATCAAAGAGAAAACCAATCAACATGTAGAAGTTATGGTATATGGTGATGGTGCATTCAAAGATCCAGTGGGTAAAATCTGGGAGCTTGCTGATCCATGTGTTTCTCCTGCTTACACGGAAGGATTAGAGGGTACCCCTAATGAAGTTAAATTAAAATATCTCGCAGATAATGATTTTAAGGACTTATCTGGTGATGCTTTAAAAGAAGCTATTTCCGAACGTATTAAACATAAAGAAGATAATTTAGTAGGTAATATGGCAAGTCAGGGAACTACCCCTCGCCGTTTAACTGACCTCATCGGATCTCTTTGTGACTTAACCTCTGGTTCTGGTGACAAAGGAACACCTGTAGTATTAATCCAGGGATATTTCGATAACTTTACAAACTAAAAACTAGCCATATAAAATGTCAAGGACCAATAAGTTATTTTTACCTAACTTACTGGTCTTTTCTATTATCTATAGTTTCATTCCTCTGTCATAAATCCTAATTATTTCTTATATAATCTTTTATATTCTATATATTATTTCAAAATAGCTCTATGAGATGAAAGTTATATCACTGCGCGAAAGCAAGTATTTTTACTCATATTATAATATTATTATACTTCGTTGTAAAAACAACAGATTTTTCATGTCTCATACAATACAATAGTGACATAGCAACAAGCAATAAATAAAAAAGGAGAGATAAAATATGAGTCAAATGTTTTGTTATCAATGTCAAGAAACTGCAGGAAATAAAGGTTGTACCCTTAATGGTGTCTGCGGTAAAACTGCTGCCTTAGCAAATATACAAGATTTACTTATCTATGTAACAAAAGGATTATCTGAGGTAACAACAAAACTTCGTTTAGAAGGCGGTAACATCTCATCAGAAGTTAATCACTACATTACATTAAATCTTTTTACAACTATAACAAACGCCAATTTTGATGATGAAGTTTTCTTTCAAAGAGTGAAAGAAACCTTAGCCATGAAAGAAAATTTAATCAATCAGTTAAATAATAAAGAAAACTTATCCGAAGCTGCTCTTTGGACTTTACCAGTAGATAGCACAAAGGATGAAATCGAATCCATGATTGCAAAGTCCAATTCCGATGAAGTCGGAGTATTAGCAACCAAGGAAGAAGACGTTCGTTCTTTACGTGAGTTAATCACTTATGGACTAAAAGGTCTTTCCGCTTATGTAAAGCATGCAAATGCTTTAAGTTATGATGAGGAAGCTATCGCTATCTTTATGCAGGAAGCTTTAGCTAAATTACTTGATGATACTTTAACAGTTGATGAATTAATTGCATTAACAATGGAAACAGGTAAATTTGGCGTAGATGGTATGGCATTACTTGATAAAGCGAATACCACAACTTATGGAAATCCAGAAATCACAAAAGTAAATATCGGTGTTGGAACAAATCCTGGTATCCTTGTATCTGGCCATGATTTATCTGACTTAGAGCAATTATTGATTCAGACAGAAGGAACAGGTATTGATGTTTATACTCACTCCGAAATGCTTCCTGCTCACTATTATCCAAACCTTAAGAAATTTAAGCATTTAAAAGGTAACTACGGAAATGCTTGGTGGAAACAAAATGAAGAGTTTGAAAAATTCAATGGTCCAATTTTAATGACTACAAACTGTATTGTACCTCCAAGAGCTTCTTATAAAGATAGATTATATACAACTGGTGCTGCTGGCTATGTAGGATGTCAACATATTGATGGGGAATCCGGTAGCAAGAAAGATTTCTCAGTAATTATTAAGCATGCATTACAGTGTGAAGCTCCAGTGGAAATTGAAACTGGTGAAATCATTGGTGGATTCGCTCATGCTCAGGTTCTTGCACTTGCAGACGCAGTAGTAGGTGCTGTTAAATCAGGCGCTATTAAGAAGTTTGTTGTAATGGCAGGCTGTGATGGACGTGCAAAATCAAGAAATTACTATACTGATTTTGCTAAAGCACTTCCAAACGACACTGTAATCTTAACTGCAGGTTGTGCAAAATATAAATATAACAAGTTAGACTTAGGTGATATCGGAGGAATTCCTCGTGTATTAGATGCTGGTCAATGTAATGACTCCTACTCCTTAGCTCTTATCGCATTAAAATTAAAAGAAGTCTTCGAATTAAGTGATATTAATGAATTACCAATCATCTATAACATTGCATGGTATGAGCAAAAAGCAGTTATCGTTTTACTCTCCCTTCTTTACTTAGGAGTAAAAAACATTCATTTAGGACCAACACTACCTGCTTTCCTTTCCCCAAATGTTGCAAATGTTTTAGTCAATAACTTTGGAATCGCTGGAATTCAGACTGTAGAAGAAGACATGGATTTATTCTTTGGAAAAGATACTTCTGAAAGCACCTCCGATGAAATTACAAAGGATACTGTAATTGGAGATATTCTTAAAATCAATCCTGAAAGTGCTTCTACACTTATGGAAGCTGGTATGCACTGCCTTGGCTGCCCTGCATCACAGATGGAGACATTAGAAGAAGCTTGCGGTGTTCATGGAATTGATGTTGAAGAACTCCTTAATAAGTTAAATGCCTAATATAAACGCATTGATATAGCTCCTTAATCCCCTAAAGACACAAATAATTTACTCCCCTCTAAACGTAAATATAGATAGCTTTCTAATAATAAGCAGGTACAACGTGTATCTTCCCTGATTGCCTAGTTGCATACCGGAAGTTCGCGTTATACCTGCTATTATTATATGTACTTCTGATTTCATAGCTTTATTTGTCAAAATTGTTTTATGGAGTTTCTATTCCTATCTTATCAGATACAGAAAGCGCCAACTTTCCTATCATATGTTTTAAAACAAGTTACCTTTCACTTCCATAAATGAATAAAAAACCTTGAACAATAGAAACTATTAGGATAAATACAGAAAAGAGAGGTTTATTTATGGGAAATAGTATGGATTTAGGATATGAAATGTTTTGTTATCAGTGTGAGCAAACCGCAGGTGGAAAAGGCTGTACCAAACAAGGGGTATGTGGTAAAACGGCAGAAATCGCAAATCTTCAGGATTTACTAGTATTTCAGGTAAAAGGTATCAGCTGCTATGCAAAAGAAATGATCGAACAAGGTGAACATATCGATAAATCAATTGTTATTCTAATTGAAAACATATTATTCACAACATTAACGAATGTTAATTTTGACGCTTCTGTCCATGTTGAATTATTAAAAGAATCTCAAAAGGTAAAAGAATCCCTTCGAAATCTCGTTGGTGAAATTCATAATAATACCGCTCATGCCACCTATAACTTACCTGAAACCAAAACCGAAATGTTAAAGGACGCTCCACTAGCGGGTATCATGTATGATAATACTCTAGATCCAGATATTCGCTCCTTAAGACAAACTATTCTCTATGGTCTGAAAGGAATCAGTGCATATGGTCATCAAGCAAGAGCGCTGGGCTACTATAGTGATCAATTGGATGATTTTTATATTCTTGCTCTCGAAGCTACTACAGACGATAAGCTAAGTGTTGAAGAGTTGATTCGATGGACAATGAGAACCGGAGAAATGGCAATCGAGGTAATGAAAAAACTTGATGAAGCTAATACTAACACCTATAAAAATCCGACTCCGCATAAGGTTAATGTCAAAATTAAAAAAGGTCCATTTATCATAGTTTCCGGCCATGACTTAAAGGATCTTGAAATTCTGTTAATACAAACAAAAGGTATGGGAATCAATATTTATACCCATGGGGAAATGATTCCTTCTCACGGCTATCCAAATCTAAAAAAATATCCTCATCTCGTTGGCAATTTTGGAGGCGCGTGGCAAGATCAACAGAAACAATTTGATAATATTCCCGGATGCATCTTAATGACTACCAATTGTCTTATGAAACCTAGAGAATCCTATAAAGACAGAATTTATAGCACAAATGTTGTTGGATGGGATGGAGTTAAGCATATTAAGAAAGACGAAAATGGAGAAAAAGACTTTAGCGAAATAATTCAGCAAGCGTTAGAATTAGGTGGATTCCCAGAAGATGAAGAACCACATGAAATTTTAGTTGGTTTTGGACATCATGCAACCCTAAGTTATGCTGAAAAAATAGTAGAAGCGGTAAAAAGCGGGCAACTTAGACATTTCTTTCTTATCGGCGGATGTGATGGAGCTAGGCCAGGCCGCAACTATTATACCGAATTTGCCCAGTTGGTCCCAGAGGATTGCATTATTTTGACATTAGCCTGTGGTAAATACCGCTTTAATAAACTCGACTTTGGTGAAGTTGCTGGTCTGCCAAGGTTATTAGATGTTGGTCAATGCAATGATGTCTATTCAGCGATACGGATTGCTACAGCTTTAGCAGATGCTTTCCAGACAAGTGTAAACGGTTTACCTCTTTCCTTAATCGTCTCATGGTATGAGCAGAAAGCCGTTGCAGATTTATTAGCATTACTTTCATTGGGAATCAAAAGTATTTACCTTGGACCGTCCTTGCCAGCATTTCTTAGTCCTAATGTTTTACAGTATCTTGTTGATACCTTTGATATAAAAGCAATTAGTACTGCAGAAGATGATATAAAAACATGCTTGAAACAAAGTATAGCATAAGAGCACAAGTAAATGTAGTACGTGACATTTCAGCAGGAGCTTGAACTCCTGCT
>DPVV01000338.1 GCA_003526525.1 Lachnoclostridium phytofermentans
ATATAGAATCTTCATTTTATAATTTATTTTTAATAGAATACTCGAATTTTAGCCATTTTTTATTCTACCACTAAATGACAAAAATTGCAAAAGCAAAATTATCGCAGCAATCTATTTTAATGCTATTTCTACCCATTCTCTACTTATTCTTATCTGTGCATGCTCTCAAATTACGACCTTTTGTATCATAATTAGGCAAGGATTCCATTCATCCCATAATGTCTTAAAACATTCTAGTGGCCGAAATCCCATACTATAGTAGAAATCTCTTGTCTTTGCATACGACGGGTCATTACTGCTATCATCTAGCGTCTTAACCTGTAAATATTCTATCTTGTTGTTTTGACACCACTCATAAACGCATTGAAATAACATTTTACCTATCCCTTGTCTATGATAATCAGGATTTACTCCCATAACATAGATTTCGGCACTATATTCATTATGTAGCTTCAATGATAGAAATCCCACTGCCTCTGACCCCTGATATGCAGTCCACATAGGTAAGGAACCACTATTTTCGACGTATTCAGTTGTTGAACTTGGTATTCCAAACCAATCTGGTAACTTCATTAATATTTCTTTCGCAATTAATTTACGTTCTAACATATTGTGTACTTGTTCTATTCTCATATTAATAATCATGCCTTTCCATAGCCTGCAAACTTTAGGCTACTGCCACATTAATATAACTCTTACAAACAAATTGATAAACGAAAAAAGGCTGCAGATAATCTCTGCAGCTTATGATTGCACTGCTTGCCAATGACGAGCAAAACACATCCTCTCAATAATATTTAGAAATCTTGATATTACTTTAATGCTAGCAACTCTAAAAGAATTTGTCAATTTAATTATGCACTTAAGTATACTTACGCAAGTTCCTTGGGAGTTTCACCTAACGTAGAATCTTTCATACAATTCTTTTTCCGTAGTAAAAATAACCTATTTAGTCCTTGTTGCCACGGATATATAAATTCTAAGTATCTTTCTTCTTGATATACTTGTTCGTACTGTTTTCTCCACGTTAAAGTATCTAACTGTCGAAGCGTAAGAACACCATCCTTTTCATAAAGGTTATCCTGCAAATTTGTATATTCATAATCCTTAAGTCCATCTTTTGATAAATAGGGATTTAATTTAAGAAAAAGTAGTCCACCTGGTTTTATAAGTCTTGAGAGTTCACTATAGATATTGACTGCAACATCATTGGGTACAACATCCAATACATTAGATAATATGACCCCATCAAAACTTTCATCTTCCATCTGGGACACATAAGTAATATCTCCAACAACAAAATCAAGCTGCTTGAAATGATTTATTTTCGCCATTTCCTTGCAAAATGTAATGCCTGTATCAGAACGATCAATTCCCAAACCATAGTTTAGGTAACCATATTCTGCACATTGAAATAGGATATCTCCGGTCCCGCATCCAAAATCAATAACAGTTTGGCACTCTTTCGCAAACATTTGCAGACAAGTATCAAACATGGGTTCCACCGTAATCTGTTCACCGGTTAAATCTTCTGTTTTACAACCAGAATACACCTCGTTCCATTTCCGAATCGAATTATCATATTCCTTCATCTTGATTCCCAGCTTTCTCTGTTCTATTTTTTTGTATCGTAGCACAGAGTTATTTCTATATCTAGATTAAATTTTCACAAAATATTGAATGAAAATTAGAGTAATTTTTATTCTATTAATGATAAAAAAAATGCACCTGCTATGCTAGTATTTTATCTAACATTTTGGGTACATTTCATTCCTTACAATTGCTCTTGCGATATCTTAAAATATAGTTTCTTCCACCCATGTGATAGAATCCATCGACTGATTCACTAAATCATAACTCATATCAGGATGTATGGTATCCGCATGCGCTATCGTTATCACAGACATTGCAATTGCCATTTTTAATGTATTTCGTGTGTCCAATCCGTTCATAAATCCAAAACCCAAACCTGCCACACATGAATCACCAGCTCCGGTTACATTTACAATCGACACCTTATCCGCTTTTAATATGCCCTCTGATTCACGATCATTATAATAAACTCCCTGTATATCCAAGCTGATAAATACCTTTTGTACACCTTGATCCAAAAAGTATTTCCCTGCACGCTTTATATCTTCCAGATTTTTTATTGGAAATCCGCATAGAACTTCAGCCTCTAGACGATTTGGTTTTATCGTATGCAAGTATGGAATTAGATGCTTTAGAGGTTTTGCTTTGGCTGCAGAAACAGGATCTAAAATAAACTTAGTTTTCTTATAAAATTTCTTTAGAATGTACTCAAGAAGTGGAGGGTTGTCTGCATCAAGAACCACATATTCCGCTTGTTCAAACAATTCAACTTTAGAATCAATGAACTCCTCTGTAATATATTCTGTTACCTTCATATCTACAATACCGGCTTCTAGTTCCCCTTCTTCATTGAGGATTGCCATATAGGTTGGTGTAGATTCTCCTTTTACAATCAAAGAATCTTTCATATCAAGATGCATCTTGTTCGCATGTTCTAATAAACTTCTTCCCTTTTCATCATCGCCAACTACAGAAATAAACTTTGTGTTTACTCCAACTCTTGCTAAATTCTCAGCAATATTTCTACAGACACCCCCAAAGGAAACTCTGACCTTACCAGGATTAGAATCGTGTGGCTTAAAATTTCGGTTGGTAAATCCTATGATATCATAAATAGAAACTCCAAAAACTAAGATATATGGTTCTTTCTCACAAAACATCTTTTTTCTCCTAAATTTCATCTTTTCTCGTAATGCGTATTTTACACGATATTTTTTGCTGTGACTACTATAAATCACTTTTTTCCTTATTTTACAAATGGAGTTCTATAATTCTAGTTTCTTCTTGTAAAACTGCTATATGATTGGTGATAAAATATGCCACACATTCTTCTCCACAACACCGCAACTTTCATACAACCTAAGTGGATTAGTTTCATTTATACCTACTCCCCCTTTAACCCAATTACCTAATTTAAATTATTATGAGTAATTTCTTGGAATTCGTCTGTTTCCATGATATATTCTATTAATTTGGGTTGTATGTCCGGATAAGTCCATAGTTCAGGGAGTTCAGAAAGCATAATAACTTCCTCCATCTCATAGTTTGGAAGATTCGTAAATTCATAGATATCTACGAGAAAAAGCATTCCAAAAGATTCTGGTTCTCCTTCTCTTTTTACAGAGTAGACACAAATTGGTTTCAGATCATAATTAATCGCACCTGTTTCCTCAAACAATTCTCTTCTTGCGGTCTCATTAATCGACTCCCCATATTCTCTTTTTCCACCTGGAAATTCATATGTGTTTCTTGCTCTATGTTTACAAAATACCCATTTACCATGATATATAGCAACTAAAACTGCAAATTTAAGTTCACTATCTTCTACAGAAGGATAAAACTGTACAGTAGTTTTCTGATTCATATTCTTCTCTCCTTCGTACCTAATACATTATACTTTACTCAATAGTTTAATTCCCATTAATCATTCTTCAGTTTTATCTCTTAAATCATATAATTCATAAAGAGCTAACATATTTGTATACATTAATTTACGTACTAAAAGTTGTTGGTACGTAACAGACTTCACTTTTCCTTCTGCCTTAAGTTTCTCCATCCGAGATAGTATATCTTTGTATTCCACCAAAATACCTTCAAGCATCTTTTCAAATGCACCTAACCTTTTTTGATTATCCTTCTCCATCATGTTTTCCTTTAAAATCAATTTTTTTATATTATAACACCCTTATCCTCTTAATTCTACAGATAAGAATTCGTTGTATCCCATGACTAGAAATTCTAATGTAATTACAAAGCATAAATCAAAATAAAATCCGTATAATGTCACGCAAGTTGTTTATATTTTAACACTCTACTATATAGAGATAGA
>DPVV01000509.1 GCA_003526525.1 Lachnoclostridium phytofermentans
TGATGTTTTCGTCGCTCTTAACCGATAAGCTATCAGAAAAAACATCACTGAAAACCACTACCATAATCAGTATTATCATCATTCTTTTTTCTGGAATATCGCCATATTGGATAAACAATTTTGCCTATCTATTATGTACCCGTGCTTTTATGGGTATCGGGTTAGGACTGTTGAATACTGCCATTGCAAGTTTGCCAGCACTTTACTTTTCTGATGATAAGTCAAGAGATAGCGCAGTAGGTATTCAATCAGCTTTCGTGTGTGCTGGGGGAATATTATTTAATATTTTAAGTGGAACCTTTGCAAAGTATAATTGGAAATTTGTATTTCTTGTTCAGCTTTTAAATATCGTTCCTTTGATAGTAGCAATGATTTTAATGCCAAAGACAGAGAATAAAAAGGTTAAAACAGATATTTCTAATAAGAAAAACATTTTCGTGAAGAGTGCTATACCAGTAGCCGCCATTAGTTTTATTTGTATAATCTTAACATGCACTTATCCGTTAAACCTCTCCTTATTCGTTGAAAGAAGTGGTCTTGGCAACTCACAATTTGTAGGCCTATTAGCAAGCATTAATTCTGCTATTGGATTTTTTATCGGTTTAGTTTTCGGTAAAGTGTATTCTAAAACCAAAGGTAAAACACTTACACTAGGGTTGATACTTACAGCTGCAGCCTTGCTGATTGTAAGATTTTCACCTAATCAAGCTATTTTGCTAATCGGTAGTGTTTTCTTTGGGATTGGTACCAGCTTTATATCTCCAACACTGTATTCAATGCTTTATAAGAGAGTGAAGCAAGAAGAAATCGTATTATCTGTAGCATTGTTAGGAATAGCTAGCAACGTATCTCAATTTATCTCGCCTTTTATAATAAACCCTATTGCTAAAGCAGTAGACGGCAATAATATTGAGGGGACTAGGCTTTTCGTTGCTAGTATTCTTATTATAGTTTTGTTATTGATACTGAAACTAACAGAAAAAAGAAAAATAGAAAATAGAAAATCTTTAATACACCTCAAGGATAATGAGCTAAGAAACCGATGAAGACAACAATTAGGCTTACAACAAAACAGCGATAATACACCCCGTTATGTGGGTTGCAAATCGCTGTTTTTTATTGTGATTTCCAAAGGAACTTGCCCCTTGTACATGACCTTTTGAAGCAAGTTTTTTATGCTATACGCTCAAAATTATCTGTTATTTCTTCACTGGTCTTATTGGAACCCACACTTCACAAACATAATCTGGAGCATCTACATCTCCACATGGATAAAATTCGATTTCAGGCCCTTCTTCATGCTCATAACCAGAAGTCATAAACCATTCTGTATTCATACGCTGAAACGTTTCTTGAATCCCTGCAGCTCCGATACACTCAAACTTTACCCAGGTAAACTCAGGTACTTCTAATACTTCATAACCTTCTGGCATCTGACCTTCTGGCTTTATTGCTATCATATAGCGGAATCTTTCTTCCTCAAAATGAAAATCATAGCAAACCCCATACATCGCTTCCTCTTTCCTGCCATTTAAATTAACAATCCTATCGCAGGTACCATCCGAGTTTAACTCTTCCCACATCTTTGGTATCAATTTAAAATTTTCTCCATTATTGATTGAAATTTCTCTTGAGATTCCAGCCAAACAAAATCCATCCATCTTTTCAATTCGATACTTCATAACTTCTGCTCCTTTAATTGATATTTGAAAGGAGATTCTTGGATAGAGCTTTAACTTTGCTCCTGGGACGCGCGCTTCCTGTGGAGTAATTCCATGTATGGATGTAAATGCTCGTGCAAATGATACAGGAGAATCGTATCCATATTTGATTGCTGTATCAAGGACGGAAACTTTACTTTTTGATAACTCCAGTGCAGCTGCTGTCATACATCTACGCCTTATATAAACTGCAAGTGTGACATTCGCTATAAAGGAAAACATTCTCTGAAAATTATAAGAGGAACATAATGCCTTAGCTGCTATTCTTTCATAATCAATTTTGATACTTAGATTCTCTTCAATATAATTAAGCGAAGCATTCATATAATCAAGCCAATCCATAACACCACTCCTTTCATAAACCATGATAAAACAACTGCAGATTAAAGTCGCAACTTTTTGTGCACAGAATTATTTATTTATGTCATTATTGGAGACCAAATACGATGCAATGCTCCGCAGATCTTCCATGTATTGAAACCAATGAATGACATTATTATCTTTATTGTATAACATATAAAAATTGCTTTCACTGAATAATCTACTGTGATATAATATTTATATATTCGGAATATCTTGAAGTAAAAATAGGTTAACCAATGAGAGTAACTGGGATAGGCTGAAAAATTAATCTTTTTTCAACCGTATTAAAAAGGTGCGAAAGCGCCAGAGAAGAGGTTACAATGAACGAGGACATCCATAATTACATAAGCGGTTTCGATAGGGAAACAATGCAACGATTTTATGAACTGTATGATTTAATTGAGCAATGTGCACCGAAAGGTTTCTATGAAAAGTTATGGGCTAAGATTCCATCTTTTTATTACAAAGATCAATTTATTCGCCTTATACCGTTCAAAGATCATATTAATATTGAAGCCAAAGCAGTTCTTTTATTTAAGGATCATTTAGTAGGTTACAATATAACGCCAAAAGGAATGCTTCAAATCTATCATGGTGAGCCAATACCACATGAAGTAATTAAAAAAATATTTGTAGAAAGTTTTAATGCATAAACAAGAAAACACGCTCACATTGCTAACCGAATCATTTAATTTTTCCAGATCGCTTTCTTCTTTAAGATAGCGGTCTGGATTTCTTTTTGCCACAAGGTAGTCAGCCTTGTGGCAAAACATTATATCAAAAGCCTTCATTTTCACATTCAGTTCTTGAATTTTTGTCCTTAATTAATCCAAAAACAAACCCTAATACGGCACCTACGATGGATGGGATAACCCATACAAGTCCTTCACTGGCCAAAGGAATTACTTTAAGAAAAGAAAAATTCAAACCAAATCCCTCTAATCCTGATAAGAGACTAAATACTGAAGTAAACAGCATACATAATTGATATACTTGTCTATATCCTTTAAATAGGCTATGGGCAAATGGTAAAAGTATTAGAACTATTGCCATTGGATATATGATGTTAAGCACAGGAATTGAAAATTTTAATATTTTATTTAGGCCAACATTAGCAAATAACATACTAGATAGGCATAATACAATTACCCATGTTTTATAGCTCACCTTAGGAATTATAGTTGTAAAGTATTTGCTGCAAGATGTTATAAGGCCAACAGAAGTACTTAAACATGCTAATGAAAATAGAATGCTAAGTATTATTATTCCTTTTGAACCAAATAGATATAAAACAATGTTTGTAAGACTTTGGGCACCATTTTCAACAGAACCAAGTGTTCCTTGTGCTGAAGCTCCTAAATAAGATAAAACTATGTATATTACAGTTAATACTAAACCTGCAATTACACCTGATTTTATCGTATTACTTATAAGACCTTTTTCACTATTTACTCCTCTTTCTTTCAAAGTGAATGCTATAACTATACCAAAATTAAGAGCGGCTATAGCATCCATAGTCATATATCCATCCAAGAAGCCTTTTAAAACAGGATTGCCTGAGTAATAAGATGTTGGAGCGGAAAATGCACCTATAGGTTTTAATATGCTTCCAACAAAGATTGAAGCTATAAGTATTAAAATACAAGGAGTAAGTACTTTACCTAAACGATCCATAAGCTTTGATGGTTTAAGGCTCAACCAGAAAGCTAAGGCAAAATAGCATAATGTATATGCTAAAAGCGGCATAGCACTTGCATTAAGAGAATCAGGTAAAAAAGGCTTAATTCCCATTTCAAAAGCAAGGCTTCCAGCACGAGGGATTCC
>DPVV01000508.1 GCA_003526525.1 Lachnoclostridium phytofermentans
ATATGTATTCTTAAAACCTAACTTCTCATAAAATCTTACTGCGGTTAAATTTTCCTTATTACATTCCGATAGAAAAGCAACTTTACCATATTCATGATAAATATATTGAATTGCCATTTTTAATGCTTCCGATCCAATCCCTTTATTCCGATATCGATTATCAATGACGAACCCCAATATTCGAAAATACGCCTTTCCTTTCAATTCAATTGGATCATTCTCATCTTCAATCGCCTCTCCGATTAAAACAGTCCATTTTCGGTAATTTGGTAACTTTTCCTTACTGGTTTATATTCGCACTTACCGTTTCTTTTCTGCAATAAATAGTTTCATCATTGCTTAAAGATTATCTCCACCTTTTTATTCCGATAATGCTATCAACTATCGATATTCAGTTTTCAATGTACTTAATTAACTAAATCTTAATTTAACATATTAAAAAACTACCAGCTAAATATATAGTTGGTAGTGTAAAGTAATAAATATTTACTTATCTTTTTATTTTTATTGAGATTATTTCCATACTATGGTGTCCAGTCGACATATTATTTGTTTATATATCCGTAACCGGCAAATTCAGCGCCATAGTTTTTATTCAACAATTCCAGTATCTGTTCATTTTCTCCTACATAGTTGATAATCAGTGTGCCTTTTTTGAAGAAATGCAGTTGCGATACCCATGAGATTTCTACTTCCTTGCCCGGATAAGATATGCTGGAACCGCCTTTATCAATATACGTGGAATCTTTCTCCATATCTTTGTTTGAATCATATTCGTAAATGCTGATGATATCATCTCCGATTAAAATTGGTTTACGTGTAACGGAAAGAAAACTGGATGTATCGGTATCTTCCTCAGTGTATTGAATATTGCTGTCGGCTAACATGTTCAAAAAAACCGTATAGTCTGATTCATTCTCTGATGGTTTTTGTGAGCATGAAGTCAGGGCCAGTAAAGTAACCGAAATAAAAAGCAAAACGATTTTTTTCACCTGTGATGCACCTCCTAATCAATAATATTGTCATTCTGTTTTCGTATGTATCTACTTCCTTTGCATATTAGTCGAATATACCGTTAAAAAAGTTCCAATGATTCAGAGTATACTATATATAAATATAATTTTTCTTCATTTCATTTGTAGTATATTACACTATATACCAAATATCCATATTAAATTTTCAATGTTCTTAATACGTTAAATATTAATTTACCCTACTACTCGTTCTCGCATATATTCCCTATTACCTCGTAATCTGCACCAGAAATAGAAATATTGTCTACCACTTCTTCCAGAATCATCGGAAATGCACAATTTCCTTGAACAACATCGAATCTAGCCATTTCATCGTTGTATTTTACTACACTGCGATAGAATCCATACCCTCGCTTATCGCACTTGATTATATCGCCATCGTAAATCTCCACACCGTTCTTATCCTTAAGTCCTGTGTACTGACCTACTGTTTCTTTGTCAACATCATAATGCCAATGATCCTCTATATCATTGATCGCCTATGAAATCCTGGCTCCACATATATGACTGTGGTTGTAATTGGTTTCCCCTTGGCATGACACTTATTACACCTTACATTAACTTGATACTTTAGTTTTTTTCTTCCATCATCATATTGACCAATGAATCCTATATCACGTTTTTCTATTTCAACGCTATCACTTCCACAAAGTTTCCAATGTTCGCCATTATCTTTCTTTATCCTGCGTATTACGACTTATATTGATGAAAAATGTTAAAAATCCATAGTCCTCTTATATCTAAAATTTATAACCAAATACGCATCACACAGTCAAAAAAATGCAGACCTTTTATCCATTTTATGGTATAATTGCCTCATATCTTTTACAAGGAGGAATTCGTTATGGCATTTCAATTATTACCCGGTATGCAGCTTGGTGTGGCCAGCGCACCCGCCCAGATTGAAGGCGGAGATGTTGATCATAGCTGGAACAACTGGTACCACCTTGGGCATATTCAGGACGGTTCAAGTCCGCAGCGTGCAAATCAGCATTGGGAACGCTGGCAGGAAGACATTGAATTAATGCAAAGCATGGGAATCAAGAGGTACCGCCTTGGCATCGAGTGGGCCCGATTAGAACCAAAGGAGAACAATTGGAATAAAGAAGCGGTAAAGCATTACCGTAAGTTGCTTACCTTTATGAAAAGCCAGGGAATTGAACCGCTGTTAACCCTTCATCATTTTACTAATCCCATGTGGTTTGAAAAAAGGGGAGGGTTTACAAAGGAGGAAAACATTCGTGCTTTTTTACGTTATGTCTCCTTTACTGTCCGTTCATTTGGCGACTTAGTTTCCGAATATATCACCATCAACGAGCCAAATGTCTATGCAACTTTGGGGTATTTCGGTGGAGGATTCCCTCCAGGAGAGAATTCCGTCCTATTGACTTCTAAGGTGATGTCCGTCATGGCAACTTGCCATATCAAATCCTATCGCATGATTCACAGAATCCGCAGCAAAATGGGATATAATGATACTAAGGTTGGTTTTGCCCACCACGCACGCGTATTTGCACCAGAAAATCCAAAGAATCCTCTTCACATCTCCTATACAGTGTTATCCAAATGGATGTTCCAAGGTGCCCTTGCAAAGGCGTGTTTAACCGGACAATTTTTACCTCCACTGAAGAACATCAGTAATGTTCCTCACGGACAATATGCTGATTTTCATGGGTTAAATTACTACACCCGTTCTACGATTAACAAGCTTGGGGATGGAGTGGCAAAGAATTGTCCGAAGAATGATCTTGAATGGGAAATATATCCTCATGGAATCGTTTCTTGTGCACAGGAATTGTATTCTATTCTGAAACGCCCGATCTATATTACCGAGAACGGCACCTGTGACAATCAGGATACGTTCCGTTCCCGCTATATTTATGAGCATTTAAAAGCCTTGTGTGCAAGCAATCTTCCTATAGCACGCTACTATCATTGGTGCTTCTGCGACAATTTTGAATGGCTAGAGGGGGAAAGCGCACGCTTTGGAATTGTACATATTGATTATGAAACACAGGCAAGAACCATAAAGCAAAGTGGACGTTTTTACAGTGAGATCATAGAACAAGGCGGTGTAACGGAGCGGCTCTATGAGAAATATGTCCATGAGGAGGAATATCATTCATGATTTCCTTTGAAAGTGAGGTTTCCTATGAATCAATTACATAAATCCAACCGTTTTACCTTCGGAATTGGAACCATCGGTAGAGATATGGTCTATTCGCTGATCAGCATGTATTTAACGTTTTATCTTACTGATGTCATAGAAGTATCTACCAATGTCCTTTGGTGGATTACCGGCATTACTTTACTTTGCCGTGTTTTTGACGCTTTTAATGACCCAATTATGGGATTAATTGTGGACAATACCCATACTAGATTTGGAAAGTTTAAACCTTGGATTGCATTAGGCGCTATACTGTCTGGTATTTTTACTGTCCTGCTTTTTACGGATTTTCATGCGAAAGGGTCAGCATTTGTAATACTTTATACGGTACTCTATCTGTCTTGGGGAATCAGCTTTACCATTAACGATATATCTTACTGGTCGATGCTACCATCTTTAAGCTTGTCGCAGAGCGAGCGGGAGAAAATTGGTTCCATCGCTCGTATTTGTGCAAATATCGGTCTATTTTTTGTGGTTGCAGGCATTGTTCCTATTACCAAAGCATGGGGCACTTCACTTGACAGTTTGCCAAAGGCTTATTTTTACTTTTCTTTACTCGTGGTGGCAATTATGTTAGCAGGTCAGTTGATCACGCTATTTGGTGTGCGCGAATCTCATCAAATTAAGGACCAAAAGCAGCATACCTCCCTGAAAGAATTAATTTTTGTAATTATAAAAAATGACCAACTTTCGATTACCGCTATTGCTATGGCTTTATTTATGATTGGCTATGTCACTACCACTAGTTTTGGAATTTATTTTTTCAAATACGCATATGGCAATGAAGATATGTATGCTATTTTTGCCGTAATCCTTGGTGTATCCCAGATTGCTGCGCTGTCCATCTTTCCGTTGCTTGGGAAACGCTTTGAGCGCAAAACCTTGTATACTTTCTCAATTATACTTGTGTTAATTGGTTATCTTTTGTTTTTCTTCTCATCAAATCACAATATGATTTTGATTGGCATTGCCGGTGTCCTAATATTTGTTGGGCAAGCTTTTGTGCAGATTATGATGTTGATGTTTCTGGCTGATTCGGTGGATTATGGCCATTGGAAACTTGGAAAACGTAATGATTCGATATCCTTTTCTTTACAGCCTTTTATTAATAAAATCGGAGGAGCTGTAGCAAATGGTATCGTGACTGCGATTGTTATTGTTTCCGGGATTAAGAATGCTTCTTCTGCCGAAGAGGTTACATCCGAAGGGCTGTTGATGATGAAAATTGCCATGCTTTTGTTCCCACTTCTATGCATTCTGTGCAGTTATATTCTTTACCGCCGTAAATACAAAATCGACCGCAAATTACATAATCAAATCTTACAGGATCTTGCTGAGCGTGGGGAATTGAATGCGGTAGAGTCGGATTAATAAGATAAGTTTGATTGTTATGCTCGCCATAATACATATTCGAACTAAGAGTAAAAGGTCTCCG
>DPVV01000419.1 GCA_003526525.1 Lachnoclostridium phytofermentans
CGAGAATTCCGATTTCATCCATACGATTTCCCTGCGGCTCTGCGATAGGAGTTTCAAAGTTGGTATCAAGCATTTTCTTACTTAATCTATGTATTGGATTAACTAGGTTTTTAGCAATTAAAGCAGATATAAATAAATATAACAAAATAAAAAAGAAGTTAAATATCAAAAGGCGATTTGTCGTTATTCGAAGCTGTTTTGTTATGGAATCATAAGACTTTACATCTATAATTGTCATAGAATCCAAGTGAGAATAAGAGATAATTTTCTTCGAGTCGCCTTTTGTAATAAAATAACCCTTAGGTTCTTCAGGGATGTTAGTACTTATAATATCTGAAAAGGTTTTACCAATCCACTCTGATTGGTTGGAGGAGATTACGATATTATTTTTATCTAATACTGCTCGTCTTGTCTGGAGCCGTTCACTGGAAGAAACGATTAAATTACTCAGTTCGATTTCTGGGATACTGATAATAAAAGTACCGTACAATTTCTTTCCTGAATTATCGTATATATTTTTTACTAGGGTTAAGATATACGGATAGGCTTTACTATCACTGTCAATATAGTTTTTATCAAGAAATTCCCAGATAAATCCGGGGGACTTATTCTGTAAGTTATTTGGCGTATATTTTTCAAGGAAAGTAGTAGAACTAGGGCCACTACTGCTCCAATTTGTATAACGGTTACCGGATTTTGTGATTACCGTAATGTAACATCTTGTACCTATCATATTATAAGCAATATTTTCAATAAAGCTGTTAAAGTTATTTATCCGCTCTAAATTTCTTAAGTTATTATCAGTTGTAATCATATTGCTGGTTAAGGATTTACTTTCATCTTCAATGAGATCTTTGATGCCTTTATCTGAATTTACAAACAATGCTATGGAGGTCATTCGTTTTAGTAGAGTATTAATATTATCGGAAGCCATTTGTAAAGAGCTCATGGTTTCAGAAGATAGTTGCCCAACAATCAGTTTTTTACTGGATTGTTCTGCAATTAGGTAGGAGGTTATTTGAGGTAATATTATGATAATAACGAAGGCAGCCAAGAGTTTTTTATAAATGCTGATATTTGATAATTTAAACCGTTCCATGTTACCTCTTTTCTGGTGCTTAAGCACTTTTATGGCAGGGATAAGATCGCGAAGCATACGTTTATTGTTTCGTAAAAACTTTACTCTTTATAAGCTTTAATTAGTATAGCACGTTTCATTTGAATGTGTAGTGGATTTTAATAAGAAGTAATTATTGGGCATAAGGAAGTAAGAAACGGACATTTTTTTAATGAAATTACCATGCTATGATGGATGTAGTTAGTTGATACACAGGCTTTCTGTACCATTGATTTTTTCGTATACCATATTTTAAGAAAATTACATGGTATGGTTAGCTTGGAGAGATCAATGTAGGAAGGAGAAAGTTATGAAGAAAAAAATGAGTAAAGAAGCCCTGGCAGCCATACTTTTTCTTGCACCTAGTTTTTTGGGCTTTTTAGTCTTCTTTTTATTTCCAGTCCTGTTTTCGCTAGTATTAAGTTTTGTAAAGTGGGATATGGCATCCGGTATCAGCAACATAAAGTTTGTCGGATTAAAAAATTTCAAAATTATTTTTAAAGATATTTGGTTTACAGATTCTATGAAAAACAGTATTGTGTTTACTGTAACGACTGTTGTAATTGGAGTATCCATAGCCTTAATACTTGCAGTAATTTTGACAAGAGCAGCTTATTTTAAACGTACGCTTAAGGCAATGATGTTTTTACCGTATATATCAAGTACTGTAGCCATTGCAATTGTATGGATGATTGTTTTGCAACCGAAGTACGGTCCAGTAAATCAGTTTCTTCTCAGTATTGGGGTTAATAAGCCACCGAACTGGTTAGCTGATATGAAATGGGCGATGCCAGCATTAATTGCGATGTATATATGGCAAAATCTTGGTTATAACATGGTAGTTTATATCGCTGGTCTTAGTTCTGTACCTACTGATTTATACGAAGCAGCTGAAATTGATGGGGCAGGTGCGCTTAGCAAATTTAGGTTTATTACTATTCCGATGGTATCACCGACTACTTTCTTTTTAGTTATTATGGGAATTATTAATTCCTTTAAGGTATTTGATCAGGTCAATGTTCTTACTCAGGGAGGTCCTGGAACCTCTACTACGGTACTTGCTTTATATATCTATAGAGAGGCTTTTAAATTCTATGATATGGGCAGTGCTAGTTCCGCAGCTTGGATTATGTTTGTTATTATCTTTATAGTAACTATAATACAATGGATTGGACAGAAAAAATGGGTTACCTATGAGTAAGGAGAAAGAAAATGACGAATAAAGCAGTGACAAGAAAAAATATATTACGTATCGTTGCAACCATAGGTCTGGGAATTATGGCTCTAACAATGGTTCTCCCGCTACTATGGATGATTTCAGCTTCTATGAAAGTTGAGGCAGATGTATTTAAATATCCTGTGGAATGGATACCGAAAAGATTCAATGTCATAGAAAATTACAAAGAAGTTTGGAGTGGTAGATATAATTTCGGTATTTTTTATTTAAACTCCATTAAGGTTACTTTACTTACGACATTTCTACAGGTTTTAATTTCTGCCATGGGCGCTTATGCATTTTCAAAAATTGAATTTAAATTTCGAGATGGATTGTTTCTTCTTTATATCAGTATGATGATGATTCCTGATCAAGTAACGATTATACCGAAATTTATGATATTTCGATCTTTAAAGTTATTTGATAAGCATCTTGGATTGATATTACTTGGATCGTTTAGTATTTATGGTATGTTTTTATTAAAACAGTTTATGACGGCCATTCCGACAGCATTGTCTGAATCAGCAAAAATTGATGGTGCAGGTCATGGCAAAATATTTTTAAGAATTATACTTCCGGTTACGAAGCCAGCACTAGCAACTCTCGCAATGTTGAAATTTGTATGGACTTGGAATGATTATCAGAACCCTTTAATTTTCTTAAAAAGTGAAAAATTATATACCATACCACTTGGTATGACGAAATTTATGACGGAATACACAAGCTATTACTCTCTGATTATGGTTGCTGCAGTGTGTGCTATCATTCCTCTTCTCGTGGTCTTTTTATTTGGACAAAAATACATAATGGATGGAATGATGGTCGGAGCTGTAAAAGGATAGAGGTGTGAAGAGAATTTCTAAGGCGCCAAAAGACGCCACCTAAGAAATTCTAAAACTTCACACGGATATTTGTGCCTGCGTCGTCCTCAGCAAATATCTAGCCTAACGTGCAGATATTGTGCTGTCGCCCAAATTCGCAGGATTGCGACAAGATTTCTATGGAAGTAATAAAAATTTTAATATATTAAGGGAGGAATATTTTATGAAACGATTTTCAAAAGCATTAGCATTAATGCTAGGTATCACATTAGTATTTACTGGTTGTGGTGCGAAAAGCAGTAACAGTGATGCTGGTAGTAAAGACAACGGGGGAAATACCAACAACACTTCAACAGTGAAACCAACAGAAGCTGCAAAGACAGATCCAGGGAAGCAGAACACCATTGTAGTATATTCATGGGAAGCATCCTTAAAAGAGCAAAATGATAAGGTAATTGCAGCATTTGAAAGCAAATATCCTAACATTAAGGTTGATATGCAATATCCTGTTGAAAATGATAATGTGAAGTATACGGAGAAAGTGGATTTGCTTCTTCTCTCTGGTGAGAAAGTGGATGCAGTTCTAGAATCTTCTGTTGCAAAATGTGTTAGTAAAGTACAGAGAAATTTGTATCAACCATTGGATCAGTTTATTCAAGCAGAGGGAATTAACTATGATGACGTTTATAGTGTAAGCTCTCAGGTTGACGGAAGTTTCTATGCTTGTCCAATTGACGTTACACCATGGTTTATCATGATGAACAAAGATATGTTAGATGATGCTGGGCTTCCTGTACCAACAAGTTGGACTTGGGATGATTATAGAGAGTATGCGAAAAAGCTTACAAAAGGTAGTGGCCTTGATAAGATTTATGGCTCCTATTTCCACACATGGCAGAACTATGGATTAATGGGTGTATATTCAACAAAGATGGATAATGCTTATTATAAAACAGATGGATCTTTAAATTTTGATGACCCTAACTTAAAAGATTGGTTACAGTTTAGATCTGATATGGAAAATGTAGATGAAACTTCTGTGCCACTTATTGATATCAAAACATCAAATTTAGCTTATAGAAATGAATTTTTTGGTGAAAAAGTAGCTATGCTTCCAACTGGAACATGGATGTTAGCAGAAATTAAAGATGCTGAAAAATGGCCACATAATTTTAAAACTTGCTTTGCTCCACTTCCTACTTGGGGTAATGGTGTGGAAGGCCGTACTTTCTCCGATACCAAAATGTTCAGTATTCCGAAATCATCAAAATATCCAGAAGATGCATATAAATTTATCAGATTCTATACTACAGAGGGTGCTTATATTCGTGCAGGCGGTTTAACAGCAGAAAAGAATATGAATCTTGATACGATTTTACCATTCATAGTAGGTGAAAATCCAGATACATTATATGATATGGATTCCGTGAAAAATGTTTTAAAGAATCCTAAACTTGAGATGAATGCTCCAATGACAGCCCCTGGTTACAATGCTGAGATCGATTCCCTTTTTGTAGAAGAAATCGAAAAGTATCTTGTAGGTGGAGAAACATTAGATGATTGTATCAACAATCTGAACGAAAGAGGAAAAAATATTGTGGATAGCTTTGTTGAATAATCAAAACAAAGATTCTAGTAAGTAATAATTCATGACAAGGAAAAGTTCGCGAAGCGTGCTT
>DPVV01000422.1 GCA_003526525.1 Lachnoclostridium phytofermentans
AATTCTAGTTAAAATTATATAATTTTAATTAACAAGAGAAGATATCTAGTGAATCTCTTGCCATCAATTATAGTTTATACCCTTATAGGCGACGTGAGCAAACCCCAAATAGCTTATGTCTAGAACAATACTGGAGGAAAAACAATGTCACAAGATAATTTTAAAGAAACCCTACCTGTAGGAACTCTTGGTATCATTGCCTTGGAAAGCAGCAAGGCTCTTGGTCAGAAAGTAAATGATTATATTGTTGAATGGAGACAAAAACGCACCGGTGAGCATACAACAACAATGCAATTTGCTGGTTATCAAAGAGACTCCTACTTAATTAAGCATCAATGCCCACGTTTTGGATCTGGTGAAGCAAAAGGTGTCATTAAAGAATCCGTTCGTGGTGATGACTTATACTTACTTGTTGACGTTTGTAATTATAGCTTAACTTATTCCTTATGTGGTCATACCAACCATATGTCCCCAGACGATCACTATCAAGATTTAAAGAGAATTATTGCTGCTGTTGGTGGTAAGGCAAGAAGAATCACTGTTATTATGCCTTTCTTATATGAAAGCAGACAGCATAAGAGAAATTCTCGTGAGTCCTTAGACTGTGCTTTAGCACTCCAAGAACTTACAAACATGGGTGTTGAAAGTATTATTACCTTCGATGCACATGATCCTCGTGTACAAAATGCGATTCCACTAAAGAGTTTTGAAAATGTAATGCCATCCTACCAGTTCATCAAGAATTTATTAAAGAACGTTCCTGATTTATTAGTGGATTCTAAACATATGATGGTAATCAGCCCAGACGAAGGTGCTATGGGACGTGCAGTTTACTTTGCAAACGTTCTTGGACTTGATATGGGTATGTTCTATAAACGTCGTGACTACACAACGATTGTAAACGGACGTAATCCAATCGTTGCCCATGAGTTCTTAGGAACGGACGTGGAAGGAAAAGACGTATTAATCTTAGATGATATGATTTCCTCAGGCGAAAGTATGTTAGATGTAGCAAGAGAATTAAAGAAGAGAAAAGCAAAACGTATCTTTGTATGTGCTACCTTTGGTTTATTTACAAATGGCCTTGATAAATTTGATGAAGCATACGAACAAGGACTTATTGATTTCGTAATGACTACAAACCTTGTTTATCAGACAGAGGAATTACTTAGCAGACCTTACTATATCAGTGCAGATATGAGTAAGTATGTTGCATTATTAATTGATGCATTGAATCACGATGCTTCGATTAGCGAATTCTTAAGCCCAACAGAACGTATTCAAAGCGTTCTTAATGAATATAAGAATAAATAATAAAAGTTTATGACAAGAAAAGTATGCTTCGCGAACTTTTCCTTGTCATAAACTAGGATGTTAATATAGGATGAGACAGTAATGTTTCATCGAACGAGAAGAAGGTAACTGATTTTTTCAGTTACCTTCTTCTCGTTTCAATAGTTAAGTAATCCTATGCATACTCGAGGGTACTCTTCCCTTCCTCATTTAAATCAACATAATGATAAGGAACCTTGCACTCCTCAAGCAATTCTTTTTCCCTACGATGGCAGGTAAAGATGATGACCTGCCGATTCGTTTCCTTAGCAAGCAATTTTAATGCTGCTTTGGTTCGTTCGTCATCATATAAAGCAAATGTGTCGTCTAAAAGAATTGGCATATTCTCCTCTGGAAAGAGTAGAGATGCGACCGATAGCCGAAGTGCCAGATAAATCTGATCCATTGTTCCTGCACTTAGTTTATCTAAGGAAACATATTGTCCACGGTGAAGGACAGATACGTTTAGCTTCTCATCTACTATGATTGAACTATACTCGTCTTGACTTATAGAAGATACAATTTCTGAAAGCATCTGATTTAATGTACTACCAAAACTATCATGGATATCAGTAGAAAGTTCTTTTAATGTTTGAATACTTAAGGTAATTGCCTCTATCTCCTCTAATAACCCTTTCCTTAATTCACATAACTCTTCCTGTTCCGTCTGCTTTTGTTCAAGTTCTACTTCACACTCTGCATTCGACTCTAATGTCCAGCGAATACGCTCCATCTGAGACCGAATATTTGTATATTCTTCTTCGTTGGAACTCATTTCATTGATAATTTCTTCTTTAAATTCCTCTATCTCCTGCCAAAGTTCCTGCATACATTCTTTCGATGCCTCGGGATTACCGAGAAAATGCTTCATATAGTCGATTATTTCATACTCTAACTCGTCTGCCTTTTCATGATACCTCTTTGCTTCAGCTTGATACTCTACCTTGCGTTCTAATGCTTGTTCCCGTTCCATTTCGTTTTTAAGAACATCGTTATATTTAATCATCAATTGACTTTCATTGCTAACACGATGGTTTAATAAAATATCATGTCTTCTGCTATGAAGAGAAAATATCTGTCGTTCACATTCTTTCTTGATATCCTCCAGCTTTTGTTTGTTTTTCTCTTCTTTTGTAGCTGTCATAATATATTTTGAAATTCCAGCTACCAAAAATGCAATACCAATAATGCAGCGCACAAGAATCGGCATAAAAGAAAACGGAATTGAGGAAATTGCTAAACCTAGAACAACGATAATCACACCGATTACACGCCCAGATGTACTACCCTGCTTTAGATGAGGCTCAATTTCTTGTCGTTTTTCTTTCAGTTCCTCTTCGAGTCCTTGCTTCTTTTGTCGTAATTCCCCGAGCTCTTTTAAATGATCTCCAATCGTATCACTGCTATCTAATTCACTTGCCTGTTTTTTTGTCTTCTCTCCTAATTTTTCCACTTTTTCCTCAGCATCTTTAGCCGATTGTTCCATCTCCAAAAAACGTTTAAACTTCTCAAGGACAGCAGGATAGTACGCAACCTTTTTCATTTTTTCTTGATTGGTACTGCGATTGTATTCTTTCTGTTTATTTTCTAAGTATTCTGATCTCTTTTTTAACTCAATAAGCTCTCCACTTAAACCGTCTAACTTTTTAAGAGTATCTTGTAATTCTTTTAACTCGCTGGTTAATGCCGCTAATCTATCGTCTGGAAGTTGCTTTTCTAATTTCTTTTTCTTTTCTAATAGATAGTTATTAGCACCATTCACATCAACCTCCTTGCTTTTTGACATAGAAAGGTTTGTAATATAGTTTTTTAATTCCTCTGCAAGTTCATATTCTGTTTTGGCTCTTAACTGCTCTATACTAATGGTATTTCTATAGATACTTTCCGTAAGACTTGGAATAATGGCACTTACTCCTAGCTCGGCATCGGTTAATTCTCTCCCAGTACTTTCTCGTATTATCTTAATACTTCTTTCTTTTTTATAAAAACTTCGGATAATACGATAATCCTCTCCATCTACCGTAAGTACCATGCTACCTTGATAAGCCCCTGGGGTATCCCATGGCTGGTATTTTACATAAAGGTCCTCTTTTCCTGCCCGTCCTCTAAGTCTTTCAATACCAAATAGCATACCTTTTACAAACGCATGAAGTGTTGATTTTCCTGCTTCATTTTTTCCGTATATCACATTAATCCCAGGTGTA
>DPVV01000496.1 GCA_003526525.1 Lachnoclostridium phytofermentans
GGTTCCCTATTATATTCTTTCTATAGTAATAATAACGGAAGCCCTTTAAAGACTACAATAAAGGCGATTAAAGAAATCTATACGTTATTACCTGAGAATGCTAACATTGTTAGAAGTTGCTCCACTGGCTATGGTGAAGCTTTAATAAAATCTGCCTTGATGCTTGATGAAGGTGAAGTTGAGACGGTAGCACACTATTACGCTGCTGCCTTCTTTGACCCGAAGGTAGACTGTATCCTAGACATTGGTGGACAGGATATGAAATGTATTAAAATTAAAAATGGAACCGTAGACAGCGTACAACTGAACGAAGCTTGTTCTTCTGGTTGTGGTTCTTTCATTGAAACCTTTGCGAAGTCCTTAAATTATGAAGTTGCGGATTTTGCTAAGATTGCTTTGTTTGCTAAAAACCCAATTGATCTTGGCTCTCGTTGTACTGTTTTTATGAATTCTAAAGTAAAACAGGCGCAAAAAGAGGGTGCAACTGTTGCTGACATCAGTGCTGGTCTCGCTTATTCTGTCATTAAAAATGCACTTTATAAGGTTATTAAAATAGCAGATCCAAAAGATCTGGGTACTCATATTGTAGTTCAAGGTGGTACCTTTTATAATGATGCGGTTTTAAGAAGTTTTGAACGAATCTCCGGTTGTAAAGCAATTCGTCCGGATATTGCAGGTATCATGGGTGCCTTCGGTGCCGCACTTATTGCAAGAGAACATTACAGTAGGGAAGAAACCACTATGCTTCCTATTGAGCGTATTAACGAACTTAAATTTGATTCAAGCATGTCTCGTTGTAAAGGATGTACGAACAGCTGTCTGCTCACAATTAATAAGTTTACTGGTGGAAGACATTTTATTTCTGGTAACCGTTGTGAAAAAGGTATCGGGAAAGAAAAGAACAAGGATAATATTCCAAATCTTTATGAATATAAACTCCACCGCTATATGGATTATTATGAGCCGCTTGCGAAAGACCTCGCTCCTCGTGGTGTAGTCGGCATTCCTCGTGTCTTAAATATGTATGAAAACTATCCTTTCTGGTTTACCTTCTTTACAAAGCTTGGATATCGAGTAGAACTCTCTCCGGAGTCTACAAGAAAGATATATGAGCTTGGTATTGAATCGATTCCAAGTGAATCCGAGTGTTATCCAGCAAAAATCGTACATGGACACATTATGTGGTTAATTAAACAGGGAATCCCTTATATTTTCTATCCTTGTGTACCTTATGAAAGAAAAGAGATTTCTGATGCTGGTAACCATTATAATTGCCCTATTGTAACTTCTTATGGAGAGAATATAAAGAACAATATGGAGGAAATAAAATCCGAAAATATCTGTTATCAAAATCCATTCCTCTCCTTTGAAAATAAGGAAATACTGACGAACCGTTTAGTGGAATATCTACTTGCAGAGCAACGAATGGTCTCTCAATCTAGCTTCGATTATACAAGTGAGTTTGCATGTACGAATAACTTTTCCAATAATAAAATTACAGAAGCAGAAATCCGTGTTGCTGCTTTCCTTGCTTGGGCTGAATTAGAAGAAACCAGAGAAGATATGAAAAAGCAAGGCGAACAAACGATGGAGTATTTAAGAAAAACTGGACGTATGGGTATCGTTCTCGCTGGACGTCCTTATCATGTTGATCCTGAAATAAATCATGGTATTCCAGAATTAATTAACTCGTATGGAGTTGCAGTCCTTACAGAAGATAGTATATCTCATCTTGGAACTGTTGAGCGACCAATGATTGTTGTAGATCAATGGATGTATCATAGCCGTTTATATGCTGCTGCCTCGTATGTCAGAACTCAGCCAAACCTACAACTAATACAATTAAACTCCTTTGGTTGTGGACTTGATGCAGTTACAACAGACGGTGTAAGTGATATCCTAACAAGTGCAGGAAAGATCTATACGGTACTAAAAATTGACGAAGTTAATAATTTAGGTGCGGCAAGAATTAGAATCAGGTCACTCCTCTCAGCGGTGAGTGATCGTAATCGAAAGCACATTGAAACGAAAGTAGAATCTCCTGCTTATCACCGTGTCGTTTTTACAAAAGAAATGCGAAAGGATTATACCCTATTAGCTCCGCAGATGTCTCCAATTCATTTTGATTTCCTTGAGCCTGCCTTTAACTCCTGTGGATATCACCTTGAAGTCCTAAATAATGACAACAAGGCTGCGGTGGATGCTGGTCTTAAGTACGTAAATAACGATGCCTGCTACCCATCCTTAATGGTTGTAGGTCAGATTATGGATGCTCTTCTTTCTGGAAAATACGATCCTGATAAGGTTGCTGTTATGATCACTCAAACAGGTGGAGGCTGCCGTGCGACCAATTACATCGGTTTTATTCGAAGAGCATTAAAGAAAGCTGGTTTTGAGCAAATACCTGTTGTATCCATTAGTACTTCAGGGCTAGAGAAGAATCCAGGCTTTGAGATTAATTACAATATGATAGTTCGCGCAGTACAAGCACTTGTTTACGGAGATATCTTTATGAAAGTACTCTATCGAACCAGGCCATATGAAAAAGTTCCTGGCTCTGCTAATGCGCTACATGCTCACTGGAGAGATATCTGTGCAAAATCTGTGCAAAATGGTAAATGGAAAGAATTCCGCAAAAACTGTCGTGAAATCATCGAAGCGTTTGATACACTTCCACTCGATGAGAGCGTCAAGAAGCCAAGAGTTGGTATTGTTGGTGAAATCTTAGTTAAGTTCCTTCCTTCTGCAAATAATTATTTAGT
>DPVV01000512.1 GCA_003526525.1 Lachnoclostridium phytofermentans
CAATATGAATCATCTCATTGCAATCAATATCTTTTCCTTCAGCATAAGTAAAATTCATTTCGTCGCTGTCACCAAGGATTCCGGCTTTTAACTTATTTTTATAGAAACGTTTCAAATAAGCTTCATTTCCATATAGTAAGTAAAAGCGTTCATAGGAATTTGTTTTAATATGTTGTTTTAAAGTATTCATCTCTTCACCGTGCCTACGCTTACATTATTGAAAAATAAGTTTGTGATGAAGACACAAACTTATTTTTATAAAATTATTAGCTTTCTTTATCTTTTTAAAATTCTTAATTTACTTACTTTGTAATAAAGATTTATATTCGAATGTCCTAGAATATCGAAGTACCAATCTTCTCACCCATCTTTACAATTGTCTCATATCCATCCACTGTGTTTCGTAAGATATCTTCATCTATATTTACAGCATCACGTTTCAACAACAATACAACGGTAGAACCACCAAATTCAAATTTTCCTTTTTCCTGTCCACGTTTTACCATTGCAACAGAGTGGTAATTATGTATCTTACCAACCATGAGAGCACCAACTTCCATTTGGACTACTTCTCCAAAATTTAGGGTATTTAAAATGCAATATGCTCTACTATTCTCTTTATAGATATTTACGTGGTCTAATATTATAGGATTAACTGTATATAACTTACCTGGGATAAAATGATTTCTCTCCTTAGCAGCATCATCCACGTAACAATAACGATGGTAATTATCAACGGTCAAACGTAGTATTACGCATGTTCCACCAACATATTCCTTCGCTAATTTTTTATTTTTCAGCATAGACTCTATAGTATACCAGCTATTCTTTATCTTAAACTTAGCATCCAAAGTAATCGGATAAGCACTGACTTTACCGTCGCAAGGTGCTATCAGATTAGATGGTTCCATATTAATTGGACGGCTTTTCGGTTTTATTTTTCTAGTGAAAAACTCGTTATAGGAATGATATTTTCTCTTTTCATAATCGCTCATTTTGATTTGATTCTTCTTCACAAAAGAGTCGATTAAAAATACTGACAAAAAAGAATCCATAAATTTCCCTGCTAATTTTGAAACTACTGGCGCGGATAACGCTTTAAGTGCAAATCGAAATGGTGCTTTGGAATACATCATTTCTAATGATTTATCTTGGTTTGTGGTATTCTCAAAAGAATTACCTTGTCGGTCACGATAGTTCATCTTTTCCCTCCATACTTTTGTATTATCTTTTAAACGTAATAACAATAAGAATATCAAATTAAAAGCTATCTCGCAATAATTAATTGTCCAAATTACGAAGAACGTTATATCTAAAAATTAAGTCAAAGCGGATATTCGCAATCCGCTTACGCTACTTTCTCATACCCTCATTTAAAGTAAAATCCTTCGACTAACTAATATTTAGACGAAGGATTCTTCTTTAAATTATTCATGACAAGGGAATGTTTGCAAAGCGTGCCTTTCCTTGCTGTTTTTTATCACGACATTTCTCAATTATTGATTCCTATAACCTATTTTAAAAAGATAACACCGGCTAAGATACAAACTCCATAAACGGTCATTACGAAACAACCAATGTTACCAGGCTTTTTCACTTTAAAATCATATACAAATAAAAATGCTACAATTAGCAATACAATGGAATATACCGTACTTGGACCTCTATCTATTCCAATGAAATGGCTTATTATGTATACACTCGGCAGTATCATTGATATCGTTGTAACTGGTAGCCCCTGATAATACTTACGACATTCTGTGGTTTCTTTTTGTCTCGCTTGTTCCATAACATTAAAATATCCTAAGCGAATGACAGCAGCAAGAACAAATAAGGTAGCACTAATAATGCCCAGCGCTTTATATGGACAGGTCATATAGGCAATAATACCCGGTAATACACCAAAACATACCAAATCGCAAAGCGAATCAATTTGAATACCGAATACTTTTTCATCTTCTGTACGGTTTTTCATCGCTCTAGCGACTTTACCATCAAACATATCACAGGTACCAGATATTATAAGGCAAAGTAAAGCCCATTTAGTATTTCCAGTAATCGCCTGAGACATACCAAATATCGCTGATGCTAATCCCAGGTAAGTTAATATTACCGAATAATTATAAAATCCTATCATATAGCTTTCCACCATTCTCTAAATTTTTCTTCCGTTTTTGCTTTAAGGAACCAAATGCTGTAACAAGCGCACTAATTATAAGTAAAGCGTAGTAAGTAATTCCTCGACTTAATAACATTCCAGGCAAAACGAATTCTTCTCCGAAGATTGTCAAAAATATAACTAAAAAGCTACTCTCACTAGCCCCCATTCCACCAGGAAGTGGCAATGAATCAACCGCAAGAGCAATTATAGTTTGCAATGCAATTATCTGAAATGCACTTGCACCACGAAGACCAAATGCTAAATAAATTATATAAGTAACCGAAAAAAGACAAATTCTTTGTAATAACGTAATAATAAAAACATGAAACAAAACCTTTTTGTTTCCTTTAATATAATCAGCACTCTTATCGTACTTTTTTAACGTTTTTAATGCTTTTCTCAACCATTTTTCTCGATTCTTAATAATTCTATGTTTCCCTAGCCATAGAATGGTCTTGCCTACAATTTTAGTTACAAAAGATTGTTTGAATACTGCAATTACTAAGAATAAGACAAAGCCTACATTTGCAATAACCCCAAACAAGATCAAAAACCAAATATTGGAAGCATGAATCGAAATATAATTCCATTCAAAGATTGCTGCAATCAGACATAAAATAATTAATACTGTTTTATATGCAGCAGTTACAATCATAAGCACTACTGTAGATACCGCCATATTAATACCATCACGGCTCATGGATATTACTTGCATTGGCTGCCCACCAGAAGCGGAAGGCGTAATGGCACTAAAAAAGAATCCTACAAAAGAGTACTTAAGACAATGTAAAAATGAAACCTTTTCTTTTACCGTATACATCAGGTATTGAATAATAACAGATTCTGAACTTACGAACAATAAACTTAAGATTATTCCTAATATTATATATCCATTCTTAGCCCGATGGATGGAATCTAACACAGCGTTTAATTCCTGATCTTTGAATACTAGATAAAAGGTTGTAAGAAAAATAGCGAACAAAAATCCAATGTTCACAACATATTTTACATATTTTTTTGGCAATGATACAACCCCCATACATACAAGATGAACTAACGCTCTTACAAAATGTGATAAGAAGACACACTTTCAGATATTAATCCATTAGTAAGAGTATACTATTTCTAGCGATGATTGTCAATGATAAGCATCTGAAGCCACAGACTATTCCAGAAATTTCTACATTAACTTTTTCTTTTTAAACCATATAATACATAAAATAACAACAACAATACTTAAGAATACAACTCCCAAATACCCATATCTCCAAGTAATTTCAGGCATAAATTCAAAATTCATTCCGTACCATCCAATAATAAGTGTAAGTGGTAAGAAAATTGTTGTTACTACCGTAAACACCTTCATAATATTGTTAATATTATAATCCATCTGAGCTTGATATGCTTCTCGAACCTGTGATACATAATCTCTAAGCATTTGAATATTGTTCGATAGCCTATCAACTCGGTTAGTAAACATTTTGAAATACCTTAGATTCTCGTCCTGAAAGATATCATTCTCATTTTCCATTAAATCTTCGCCTATATTAACAAGCTGTTCATAATAATTTCTCATGGTTGATAGCTTTTTTTGTATAAGTAGCAACTCATCATTAAAGTTTTTTATTTCATTGGAAAATACTTGTTTTTCCAGTTTACTGATCTTTAATTCCAGATTCTCTATTTCTATGTTTTCTTCAAAGATAAGACGAGATAAAAAGTTATAGATTATTTTTTCCAACGTAACTTTATTTTGTTTAGTCCTTGCTAGCACCATATCAAGTGCTGATATCGTACTTTTGTCTTCGTCAAATATATCAACAATCAAAAACAAATTACTCATAATATAAAAAGCTACTTTATCAGGACTTTTGTGTATATCCTTACTATCAATGACATTGATGATACCAAAGCTGTAATCATCATATACTGCAATTGTATTTTGCATGTTTTTATTCTCACTACGACAAGTAGTTAATGTAGATTCTGAAAAATCAAAAAACTCATAAATCTCTTCTAGTTCTTTTAGTGTAATGATACCAACATAGATTGATTCACTATTCTTAATTTCTCTATAGCCTACTGGTTTAACGGTATTGGATATTTCATAAAACATATCCTCTCTCCTTTCGTAATGCACTCGGTGTGATTTAATCATTAGTTTAACCTTTTCCAAATCTATACTGTAGTATACACCTTCTGTTGTAATTTTCAACTGATTTCTAAGTTAGTAGTTGATATATTAAAAAGTCCAGTTTATTACCTTGTACCCAGAGGAACCTTTTTTCTCATGAAATCCTTTAACCGCATACTCTTTGGCTGCTGGTATTTTAATCGTATATTCTTTGGCTGCTGGTATTTTTGAAATCGTATCTTCCATCTTCAAATTGCAATAGAAACATACCTTCATCTTCTCTCACCCTGTTATCATCATAATAACACCTATCATAATACATTTTCTACCAAAGAACAATCCTATATCTGTTTAAACCAACAGAATATTTGACTTTAAAGTCTCTCCTATCAATCATCATACCTATCAATTATCATACCTCTCCGTTATAAAGCTACTTTTCTTCATTAGAGTACCGTCCGTTATTACTTCAATCGCACCCAAATCCATAGTCAAATCATAAGAGAGATTCCTATTATGAAAACGGGTACAAACCAGAGGATGCGGATGATGATAACGATTGTTTTTACCAGCACTGATAACGGAATAGATTGGATTAATACCGTCAAGAAATTCTTCCGTGCTAGAAGTGTTCGAGCCATGGTGGGCTACCTTAAGAAATTCAATAAATTCTTCAGAATTTATCATTCCTAATTCTCTTATTTTCTTGATTTCGGAAAGTACTGCGATTTCTCCATCTTGTAACACATCCCCCGTAAATATTCCTTGAAAATCTCCATAGTTCAAGTAAAGTACTAAGGAATGAGCATTATTTGAAGTCGTAACATAATTATTACTAGGGTGAAGACACCGTAAAGTTACCCCATTCCATTTTAATTCATCGCCGGTAGAAAAAAAATGAATTTTCACTCCTTTTTCATTAGCAAGCGAAATTAGTTTTTGAAAACTTTCATCATATGTAGGTATTTTAGGAAGGATAAGATTTCGTATTACGATCTTTCCGGTATAACTACGTTGAAAGTTACCGTCTTTTAATCTTGGCATAGAATCTAAAATCTCATAGATGCCACTTAAATGATCGTAGTCTGAGTGAGATATAAAAGCATACTCTATAGCACCTATCGCCTTACTTTTAAGGAATGGGATTAATCTATATTTACCGACCTCCTTAATATCACTACTACCACAATCAATTAAACACGTTATCCCTTCCTTTTCCACAACAATACCATCACCTTGTGACACATCAAGACATGTGATCTTAAGTTCTTTCCCTTTCCAAAGTATTAGTAGAGGTACTAAAAGTATGAGAAGAAAATATTGTAGATAAATTATTTTAATTTTTTTACT
>DPVV01000217.1:0-3311 GCA_003526525.1 Lachnoclostridium phytofermentans
CGCTCTTCCGATCTCGCTCCCAGTAAAGTCGATACTATCTACTTGACTGGGAGCGCAACCATTGTCTTGTTGTATTAAAATTGGTATCTCCTATATATGAAAGAAATATAACCAACTAAATTAAGCGAAACTATATAATGCGTATATTATTGCAGAAGGTAAAAATACATTCACGTCTTATATTGTCTCTCCAAACATCTTTATAAATCTCGTCAATATCTTTACAAATTTTCTCGATTTCTCTATAAATATTTCGAACGTCATAGTAAGCGGTAATTACAGTGAATCGAGATTCTTCTTCTTTGGATTGATAAAGTTGTAAGCCTGCATAGAATTCAGGATATTTACAGAAAAGATATTCATTTAGTTCATGACTGAACTTTATATACGCATCAATATAGCAAGGCCTTACAAATATTTTATCTACATTAAATAATAGATTATAAAAATCCCCTTTGTTTCTCCTAGACATAGACACCTCCTAAAATATATGGAATGATATCCCTACAATATCATATGGTGCATATACTCGAATTGTGTCTTAAAATGTAATTAAGATGTTTATCAATTATCGAATGATAAAGCCCTCTCCAAGAACCTCATTGGACTCAAGGATAATGATAAAACAATCTGGATCAGAATGTTTGACAGCTTGTTCTAGCAGATACATTTGCTTATTATTACATGCACACATAACTACTTGCTTTTCTTCCTTTTTATAACCACCAGCTGCATTTAGGATAGTGGAGCCTCTTTGACAGCATTCTTCAATTGTATCAGTGATTAATTCACCATGATGAGTTACAATAAGAGCCACTTTACCGGAGTTGATACCATACATAAGTTTATCAACAGCAATTGCAAATAAATAGTTTACTATCATACCATAGATAATACCATCCATATCATCGAAAATGATACCGCCTACTAAGATAATACCAATATCAGATAAAAAAGCTATCTTACCAAGGGAAATATGTGGTTTTATAGCTTTTACCGCCATAATAATAAAATCAGATCCACCAGTAGAGGAGTTTCTCATATAAATCATAGCATAACCAAGACCACCTAGTACACCAGTGCAAATCGCTGCCAGTAAACGATCACCTTCATACATTGGAAGAAGAGGACCTACATAGTCTATCATTAAAGAGGAAATAATCATACAGCGAAAAGAGCGTAAGAAGAACCCTCTACCTAATAGCTTATAACAAATGATAGCTACAGGGATATTAATCACAATTGTGGTAATACCGATAGGCAGTGAAAAGAGTCTGTTTAATATAAGAGCAATACCTGAAAATCCGGTCATAGGAAATTTAGCTTGTGCCGCAAAGTTATAGAGACTAATAGCGATCAAAAAGCTACCGATAACCTCAATAATGATATCAAGAGCTACTCTTTTATTAAAAATGGAGGATCGCATTTTATTGAAAGAATCAGTCAGCTTAATTTTATTTATGTTTAATTTTTGTTTCATAAGAAATCCTTTCTGCATAATCTTTTTTATGCGGTAACATTTAAGAACTTCATCCTATGCATATGTAATAGGATGTGTAAACTTACATAACTTTACACAAAAAAAGAGCGCTAACGAATTAAAAAGATTATAATTCGCTAACGCTCTTCTTCTGATACGATATCATATCTTGCTAATTGTGTCAAACAATAAAAAAAGAGCAGGTTGCGTAAACTTTCCTACAAAAATTATACGCTAGTAAAGAGCGCTTCGCGAACTCTATCTTGCCATGTTTGAATTTAGAAAGTTTCTAAACCGTATGGTAATACTTTGTGAATTTAATATAAACTCCATTGACTATAATACGAATTCGTACTAAAATGCATAAAGTACGAATTCGTATTATAATGTTTGTCATTTTGCCAAAAGCTATTTTGATTGCCTACTGATTGCTTTCGATCTTTGCTTTTGTAAGAATACTCAATGGAAAAGAAATTATTGACCTCATTCGATAAGAAGAGTACAACAAAATGTTATTTATGGGAGGTAAAAATGTATCAAAATCGAGATGAAATACGGAGAGTTATGATTGCAGTCAATGTAATTGACGGGATTTACGACGTAATCGCAAAGAAAATGGGTATCAAAGTGAATGCGCTTACCTTGCTGTATGCGTTGGATGATGGGAAATCTCATTCACAAAAGGAAATATGTGAGGAGTGGTTTATTCCCAAAACGACCTTAAACACCATTGTGAAAGAATGTACGAAAGAAGGCTATATCTTTTTGAATACGAATAGTGGCAAAAAAGAAAAGGAAATCTGTCTTACAGAAGAAGGACGGGAATATGCCAGTATGGTACTTCGTCAGGTGTACGAATTAGAGCAGCAGGCGATGGATGATACATTAGAGCGGTTTACACCGGAGTTTATACATGGGTTGGAACAGTTTACTGCCAACTTAAAAGAGAAAGCGAGGAAATTTAGTAATGAATCAGGAGAAATTATTTGAAAAAACGTCACCAATGAAACTGTTCTTTCTTGCGGCAATCCCCGGTGGAATCAGTATGCTGGCTTCCTCTCTTTACGGCTTGTTAGACGGAATTTTTGTCGGGCGTATTTTAGGCGAAGCCTCATTTGCCGCGTTGAATTTGGCATTTCCGTTTGTAGTTATCAATTTTTCTCTGGCAGATCTAATCGGTGTCGGTTCCTCTGTTCCAATCTCGATTCAGTTAGGCAAAAAGAAGGAGAAGGAAGCTAATAATATTTTTTCCTGCGCTTGCCTGATGATTATAATAACAGGAGCATTGCTCGGCGGATTTATGTATCTGGCAGCTCCGTGGCTAATTCATCTTCTTGGTGCAGAAGGCGAGCTTGCAGAGCTTGCCGTTCAATATATGCGGGTGTATGCGCTTTGTTCGCCTGTTACAACTATTGTATTTGCGATGGACAACTATCTTCGTATCTGTGGAAAAATACGCAGCAGCATGAATTTGAACATACTGATGTCTGTACTGAGTGCTGCTCTTGAATTTATATTTTTGGGCATATTCCGCTGGGGAATATGGAGCGCAGCACTAGCCACTTGTAGTGGTATGTTTATATGTGCAGTAATTGCAGTTTTTCCTTTCGTGCGCGGAAAATTACAGCTGCGTTTATGCAAGCCTCGTTTCAACGTGTCCATGATCCGTCAAATTATTGTATGCGGAAGTCCGAATTTTTTAAGCAATATTGCTGGACGAATCACTTCCATCATCATGAATATTGTGCTATTGCAATTTGGTGGTGCAACTGCTGTTTCCATTTACGGTGTTTTGATGTACACCGGAGAAACAATACAATCGTTTCTGTAT
>DPVV01000217.1:3520-5035 GCA_003526525.1 Lachnoclostridium phytofermentans
GTTTCTGTATGGTGTTTGCGATTCCCTTCAACCGGCTGTTGGATATAACTGGGGAGCTGGCAGAAAAGACAGAGTAAAGGCAATCGAAAAATGTTGCTTTACGGCAAGCGCACTAATATCGTTGGTATCTGCTGTCGTGATTTTCCTTTTTCCGACACAAATAATATCTTTGTTCGTAAAAAATGTAGATACTGTATTTATGAGCACCGCAGTCTTGGCTATGCGACTGTTTAGCTTAACTTATATTACAAGATGGCTTTCCTTTGCGACTCAAAGCTATATGACAGCTGTCGAGAAACCAATCTATGCGTCTGTTCTTTCCGTATCGACTGCACTGGTATTCCCGGTTGTGTTAATCGCATTGCTCTGGCCGCTGGAATTGACCGGAATATGGTTAAACTTCCCGATCACTTATCTGTTGGCTGCAATACTTGCCACCGTTATTCTACTACGCTTCAAAAAAGAATGGAGGAAAGCTGCATGAACCTGAGGATAAAGATTGTAACAGAACAATCAAAAGAACTACCACAAATTGAAAAATTATATCGTGCTGCTTTTCCTGACAATGAACGAAGACCACTTGCTCCCTTATTACAAGATGATACGGGACATGGTGAAGTGCTTGCTTTCTACGATGGCACTTGCTTCTGCGGATTTGCCTGCTTTCTTACCTGTGGGGACATTTCACATATTATTTATTTTGCCATTGAAGATTTTCTTCGTGGGAAAGGATACGGTACAGAGGCTCTTTCTGCTATGTTCAAGCTAAAAAAAGGTAAGCGTATTATTGTGGATATTGAAGTTGAGGATGAACACGAGGTAAACAATACGCAGCGGCAGAAGCGTAAGCAGTTTTATCTGCGTAACGGCTTTTGTGAAACCGAAGTCAAGTATCGTTGGCGGCAGGAATCCTATGAGATTTTGTCCCTCGGGGGTATAGTATCAGCGGATGAATTCAGAGACTTTTGGGAACAGATTTATTCGGATTCGGATGCGCTGTCAATATATTAGATTTACAAAAGCCGGTATGATATAAGAATACGCCTGTTCGACCAGTATATCGAACAGGTGTATTCTATTTAATACTATTCGCTACAAATTAATAACATTTACTAATTTAATAGGTAATAAATCCTTCTGATTTAATTTACAATAATAGCATTCGTTTTTCTTGTTATGTTTTAATTGGTGCAGTTTTATAATAATGAATATTAAAAAAATATGTATTACTATATTTTGGACTGAATGTTTGTTATAATTAGTAACATGAATCTTACCACAAGCAACATTAACTAAAAGAAAGGAAAAGTATGATTATTAGCTTCTGAATATATCATACAACGAAATTATATGAAGAAATTTTTATCAATTTTATTAGTATTAGTTCTTTTATTATCATTAAATTCAGGTGTTAGTGCTTCGGCTGCTACAAAGAAAGGATTAACAACAAGGGAAACAGCAATTGCGAAAGCATATGTTAAATCTTATGAAAGTGGTAATTTATCTAGCATAAAG
>DPVV01000219.1 GCA_003526525.1 Lachnoclostridium phytofermentans
GCCATGTTTATTGGCTTGTTACTTGGTGGTTTGCTGTCAGATCGCAAAGATCGGAAATGGCTGATTTTATTGGCACGTGGTGTGTGTGGTTTAGGCTTTGCAGGTCTCGCCATCAACGCCATGTTTGAGCACCCTTCGCTCTATGCCATTTATTTTTTATCGGCATGGGATGGTTTCTTTGGTGCACTGGGTGTAACAGCAATGATGGCGATCATGCCTGTGATTGTAGGGCGCGAAAATATCGTACAAGCCCGTGCGATCAGTATGGTATCCGTACGTCTTGCAACCGTTATTTCACCTGCAATCGGCGGTATATTAATTGCTGCTAGCGGTGTTGCGACCGTGTATTGGGTCTCAACCGTAGGTACTTTACTGACTGTATTTTTATTGATGGGACTACCTGCGCTTAAACCGCAACATGTATCAAATGGCGAAAGTCCTCTTCGCCAATTAGCTCAAGGGTTTAAATTTGTTTTTAAAAATAAAAGGGAGACTTAGCAGTATTATTAAAATGCAAAGTCTTCCTTTCATTGAGTATTATCTTGACTTTTATACTTAGAATGGTGAAAAAACATTTCCTGTTCCATTTGGACATTTCGAGCCAATAAATCCTACGGAACGATTAAAACCATCGGAGCAGACACCGTTACAAAATTCATCATCTCTAGAAAAGCAACCCATACCACTACAGCATCCACGTTCGCAGCAGCGTCTACTACAGAATCTATCACAATCCCTATCTCTATCGCGGTCTCTATCTCTATCACGGTCTCTGTCACGGTCTCTGTCTCTATCGCGATCCCTATCTCTGTCACGGTCTCTATCTCTATCACGATCACAACGGCATCTACAAATAATGCGTCCTCTATCATCAAGACAGCATCTACATCTACAGAAGCGGTCACGATCCCTATCTCTATCACGGTCTCTATCCCTATCACGGTCTCGATCTCTGTCACGGTCACAACGGCATCTACAAATAATGCGTCCTCTGTCATCAAGACAGCATCTACATCTACAGAAGCGGTCTCTATCTCTATCGCGGTCTCTATCTCTATCGCGGTCTCGATCACGATCTCTATCGCGGTCTCGATCACGATCGAAATCTCGATCACGATCAAAATCTCTATCGCAATCGAAATCTCTATCGCAGTCGAAATCCCTATCGCATCCGAAATCCCTATCGCAGTCGAAATCCCTATCGCAATCAAAATCTCTATCGCGATCGAAATCACGATCACGATCTCTATCACGATCACGATCTCTAAAACGGAATTCTACAAAACGGCATCTTCTGCGACGACGGCCTCTACAATTACCCAAGGCTAAACCTAATAAAAAAAAGCAACAACAAGACATATTTTACAACTTCCTTTTTCTATTAATTTATGCAGCGAAGTCGAATATGTGATGAAGAAAAGGAAAGGCGTCGGTTTATATAATAACTTGTATTAAAGTAAATTCGATGTATAATATTTTATATTTAATGTATAAAAAGTAGACAAACATGTATAAATATAAAATATTACTTATGGTTAAAAACATAAATGAAATCCTTTACATATAATATAGAATATAAAAATAGAATTTATTTCGGATGTATATTTAGTCATTAAAAAGAAAAATAACTAATAATTATAAATAAATATTGCATTTTTATAAAAGGGGTGTTATAATTCGTATTGCAACTTAGATAAGAGGGAAAATATAGAAAGAAAATAAAATTTAAAAGAAACGTTCATATTATATAAGAGGAGGAATTATTATGAAGTTAAAAAAAGTTATGGCCGTTGTATTAGCCGGAGTGATGGTGGCATCTCTTGCAGGTTGTAGTTCAAAAAGCAATGTTAAGATTAATGCAATTGCTGATTTAAAGGGAACTACAGTTGGTGTTCAGACAGGTACCACAGGTGATATTTTAGTTACGGATGACAAAGAGCTTGGAGTTAAAACTGTGGAACATTATAATAAAGGATTTGAGGCAGTTCAAGCGTTAATGCAAGGTAAGATTGATGCAGTAGTTATTGATGATCAACCAGCGAAGGTATTTGTTGAGAAGAACAAAGGATTAAAGATAATTGATGAAGAATATACTTCAGAAGCATATGCAATTGGTATCGCAAAAGGTAATACAGAATTAAAGGATAAAATCAACGCTGCTATTGCACAGATTAAAGAAGATGGAACATTACAAGGAATTATTGATTACTATATTGGTAATGTAGAAGGAGCTACTCCATACGCTAAAAAAGATGTGGATCGCCCTAATGGAACTTTAGTTATGGCTACGAATGCAGAATTTCCTCCATATGAATCTATTGAAGGTAATTCAGTTGTTGGGCTTGACGTAGATATGGCACAGGCAATTGCAGATATTTTAGGTATGGAGCTTAAGGTAGAAGATATGGCATTTGATTCTATCATTGCCAATATTACTTCTGGTAAATCTGATATTGGTGTGGCAGGTTTAACTGATAATGAAGAACGCAGACAGTCTATTGACTTTTCAGACAGTTATTATACTGGACGTCAGGTAATCATTGTAAAAGAGTAGTAAAATAAAAGGGCATAAAATAGTGTTAGGAATGTAACCCGACTCACGACAAGAAAAGCTCGTAAATTTCTTGTTCAGGTTAGAAGCACTTGATATATTAAATAATTTACTTTGTAAGGGGGTTACGGTTTGTTTGGAATTGTATATATGACAATGTTTGAGAATATGCAGACAGGTTTTCAAGATTTTTGTGATCGATTTGTATTGAATTTTATAGAAGATAACCGTTATATGTACCTTGTAAGAGGATTAATTACAACATTAATAGTCACCTTTTTTGCTGTATTGATTGGTGCATTACTCGGTTTTATCATAGCAATAATACGTTCTACTTATTCAAAAACTGGTAAGTTAAGAATATTAAACTTTTTATGTAATATCTATATTACAGTAATTCGTGGTACACCGGTAGTAGTTCAATTATTAATTATTTATTTTGTTATATTTGGCTCAGTTAATATTAATAAAATATTTGTAGCGGTTTTAGCATTTGGATTAAACTCTGGTGCTTATGTGGCAGAAATTGTTCGTTCTGGTATTATGGCAGTAGATGAAGGACAGTTCGAAGCAGGTAGAAGTCTTGGATTTAATTATGCTCAGACTATGCGATTGATTATTTTACCTCAGGCAATTAAAAATATCTTACCTGCACTCGGTAATGAGTTTATCGTTTTGTTAAAGGAAACCTCTGTCAGTGGTTTTATAGCATTAGAGGATCTAACGAAAGCAGGAGATATTATTCGTGGTCGTACCTATGACGCTTTTATGCCACTCATAGCAGTCGCATTAATTTATTTGGTATTAGTTATCATCTTTACGAAACTAGTTAATCGTTTGGAGAGGAGGTTGAGAAACAGTGACCACTGATGCAGAAGTAATAATTAAAGTGGAGAACCTTCATAAGGCTTATAATAAAGTATATGCGTTAAATGGTATCAATGAAGAGATAAGAAAAGGTGAGGTAGTTGTCATTGTTGGGCCATCTGGTTCCGGTAAATCTACTTTTTTAAGATCTCTAAACTTATTAGAGGTTCCTACGGATGGTAAGATATTCTTTGAAGGAGTAGACATTACAGATAAAGCAACTGATATCAACAAGCATCGCCAGAGAATGGGAATGGTGTTCCAGCATTTTAATCTCTTTCCTCATATGACAGTTTTAAAGAATCTTATGATTGCACCTATGAAACTTCAAGGGAGAAGTGAAGAAGAGGCAAAGAAGAAGGCACTTGAACTTTTAGATCGTGTTGGCTTAGCACATCGTGCGGATGCATATCCATCCCAATTATCCGGTGGACAAAAACAAAGAATTGCAATTGTTAGATCACTTGCAATGGACCCTGACGTAATGTTATTCGATGAACCTACTTCAGCATTAGATCCTGAAATGGTTGGTGAAGTTCTTGACATTATGAAGGAACTTGGTAGAGAAGGCATGACCATGGTTGTTGTTACTCACGAGATGGGATTTGCAAAAGAAGTGGCTGACCGTGTAATTTTTATTGACCAAGGTGTTGTTCAGGAACAAAATAGTCCTGCTGAATTCTTTGCTAATCCTCAGAATCAACGATTAAAGGAATTCTTATCGAAAGTATTATAACCTTACAAAAGATGTCCCCTGCTCCTTTTAGCGAAGCGTAAGCCGGGGCAACATTTTCATTCCAGTGGGTTTTCAAGCTCCACTGTAGGTACGAGGACGTAACTAATCATAGTGATATAAGAAAAGCATTCAATTAAGAATAATGATATGCTCCCCTTGTGTAGACAGTTAACATAATAAAACTGTTTATCCAAGTAGGAGCATATTTTTATGGGAAAGAGTAAACATACTATTGAACAAAAGATGTGGGCAATAAACCGCGTCCTAAATCATAAAGACAGTGTAAAACATACAGCAGAGTTGCTTGGTATATTATGGGTTCCAATATGAGGTAACCTTATTTCATAATGATTGTTGTTTCTCCCGAAGCCAATGCCTTATGTGAGGAATAATAAGTGATGCGTACCGTATATACCCCTGGGTCCAATCTTGTGGTACAAGAAGTTAGAGCAGTATCTGCAGACATTTCAAAACGGAGTTCATTGGTACCGTAGGTGTAAATCTGGATCGTCGTCTGTCGAACTGATTTTAAATTTTTTCCGTTATGATTAGATTTCCAGTCTAAAGAGATTGTATTCTTATTATTAATAACAGTCTCGGATTGTTTAATAGTAATCGAATTCTTTGTATAAGTGCCAAGGACTTCGAGATTAAAAGTTTTTTGCACACTAAATCCATAGAATGATAATGTAGCTGTTAACTTTACTTTCGTATCATATAATGGCCTTGTAACAATACCTTGAGAGTTAATTATAGATGGATGAGAGGATTGCCATGTTACATTACACCCATATTTCCCTAACACAGGAAGTATAATATTTGAAATAACACTACTTGATTTGTCATTATTTGAGAAGATAATGGAGAGTAAATCACGTTCGTCATCCAATAGATCTTTCTTATCTTCGCTTACCGTTAAAGTAGACACTTTTAGCGGGGTCGACGTATCGAAATAATTTTCTGATGTTACGTAAATCTTTATTTGATAAGTACCTTTCGATAATTTTAAATAGTTCGGATCAAAAGATATACTATTTAAATTATAACTGGTTGCTTGTGGATTTACCTTAGTTTCAGAAATAACTTTTGTATTGTTTTTCCAAAGCTGTACGGTGACATTTGTTAATTTCGAGGTTGCATATATCATTCCACTTAAATATAATTTTTCGTTCTGTGCAACCACATAGTTATCACTAATGCCAGTTAAGTTAGGTACAATAATCTGATTACCTTTTACAAGTACAGAAAATTGTTTAATCCTTGTTTGATTGTTATTGATTAAGATTGCGGTTAAGGTTACTGTAGTGTCCGTCCCAGTCGGCCTTGTAACTTTACCAGCGTTACTAATGATTGTTTCATTATCGGAATACCAGATTACAGAAGATTGATTCATACACACCGTTGGTAGAGTAATTGAGGAAGTAACGGAATTAGCATTATCATACGCACTAAAGATTAAATTTAATTGTTGATAATCGAGTTCTAGTTTATAGGCTGTGTCAGTAACTGCATCAAATTTACCAGTTGTGAGACTGCTTGCATAGACGGTATTGTATGGGAAACTAATCATTATAGTAAGAAAAAGAGTGAATAAGATTTTAGTAAATTTCTTTTGTTTCATGTCATACCTCCTTACATTGTGCTTTTATCTAAAATAATTATATTGGGAATAATTGACAAAATGATGGCGTAGATGTGTCAAAGATAAGTTATTTTTCAAAAAGTTACTAGCGATTAATATAAATAGCCAAAAGTCATTTTCTGTTAGTCATGTGGCACTGGAAGTAAAAGCTTCGACATGGTAGAATTATGTCATATTAAGTAATTATCTTGGTATTTCTAGTCGCATTATGTCGTGACTTTGCAATACAAAAGAGTGTCTGCTATAACATTCTATATAAAGTTATGATAACAATTCGCCCCCTTAACCGAAGGTTTATCATAATTGAATAAGAGTGATATGACAGGCATTTTTTATCTAAAAAGTAAAATAAATCAAGAACTTCAGAT
>DPVV01000221.1 GCA_003526525.1 Lachnoclostridium phytofermentans
TAAAAGCAAATAGCCTGTCACGTCATTGTGACAGGCTATTTGCTTTTATAATAACATTAATATATTTTATAACAATTCTTTTCTTAGTTCCTCTGGGCTCTTTGCACTAAGATAAGCTGGTGGAATATCAAACACTGTTTTACATCCCTTATGTCCCTCTTTATTTAAACGATATGCAGCTCTAGCATAGGCAACTAATACACAAGAGGTAAATTCTGGATTGGAATCTAGTTTTAGAGAATATTCGATAATGTGGGAATGTTCTTCCTCCCAACCAGTCTTTCCACTGCGAATAACAAAACCACCATGTGGAATTCCACTATGATTTTTCTTTAATTCTTCTTCGCTAATAAAATGAACTGTTGTATCATAATCTGCAAAATAATTTGGCATTGACTTAATTTCCTGTTCAATCTTTGCTAAATCTGCTCCAACATTTGCTACTACATAACACTCTCTTATGTGCTTTTCTCTGGTAGTTAACTTAGGATTTTCACCATTTCTAACTGATTCTAATGCAGCCTCAACAGGTATGGTATATTGCTTTCCATCTTTCACACCTGCAACACGACGAATTGCATCGGAGTGTCCTTGGCTAACTCCTTTACCCCAGAATGTATAATCAGAACCTACTGGTAAAATTGCATTTGCATACAAACGATTTAAGGAGAACATACCTGGATCCCAGCCAACAGAGATGATAGCTACATTTCCGTTTTCTGTCGAAGTCTTATTTACTTCATCAAAATGTACTGGAATATTTGCATGGGTATCAAAGCTATCTACCACATTAAAATATTTCGCATATTCTGGTGTCTGTTTTGGTAAATCAGTTGCACTACCTCCACATACGATAACAACATCCATACTATCCTTCATCTTTAATATCTCATCCACATGATAAACCTTAGCTGTTTTAGTTAGTATGTTTACTTCTTGTGGTGGGCGGCGAGTAAATACTGCAACTAACTCCATATCGCTATTTTGCTTGATTGCACATTCTACCCCTCGACCTAAATTTCCATATCCGATAATACCTACTCTAATCGACATATCTATCTCTCCTTTCGTTTCTTTCTATTTGACAAAATTGCCCAAATAACCTTATTAGTTTCATTATGTCATGAACATAAATGAAAATTCCACGTAAAATTGTAACAGATTCCTTATTATACTGCAAATAAAATTTCTTAGCACATTCTTACTTTTACAAGTTTTCAGATCAAAACCTAAGAAATATGAAATCAAAAATACTAAGTTTTTTATTAAAGTTGCTAAATTATTCGGTAGGATAACCTATTTTTTTATGCTATAGTAAATACCGTACCAAAGATGCTAATATCTGTTTGTATTTCGTGTTGATTATAAAACTCTTTTGCAAACAAAGTCACACAATGCGTCTAAAAATCAATTGGTAACAATATCATGAAGGAAATTTTATGATTAAACAAACGATATGGAATAATCAAACAACTTATTATTTATCAAACGACGACATCTCAATCTGGTTAAATCCATCCGATGGAATGAACCTATATGAAATCCTATATCAAGGGAAACCCCTTATAAAATTTTATGAGGACCGTTTAATAGAGGATAAAACCTGTAGTGTAATGACTTTATTTCCAACCCCGAATCGTATCCGTGATGGTGTTTTTGTCTTTGATGGTACGAAATATCATGGAAAAAATCACGGAATCGTTAAGCATGCAACCTTTCAAGTTAACAATTTATTAGAATCATTGCAAGGTGGAACCATTGAAGCTACACTAACAATATTACCGGAAGATAACAATGTTTATTATAAAGCCCTTCCATTTGCTTGCACTTTAACACTTAGAATCACCTTAGATGGGACTACAATTACCTACGATTATAGCGTATGTAATCTTGATAATAAGATACTCCCATATGGAATCGCTATTCATCCATTCTTCGAGAAACAAGACGAAGATGTTAGTATACAAGTATTTGCTGATTCCTACATGGAGAACGATTCGCATCGTTTACCAACCGGAATAATTATGAAAGCGATTGGTGAATTTGATTTAACTAAGCCAACTAGTGTGAATTCATTACATCTGGATCATGTATATACCAACATAAGGAATCAGCCATGCGCATTGATTCACTATTCGGATAAAACTGTTAGTTTGCAAACGAGTGAAGAATTTAAAAAGCTTGTTGTTTATACACCAGAAAACAGCCCCTTCTTTTGCTTAGAGAATCAAACTTGTTCCACTGATGCTATTAATTTGTACCACAAGGGTTTTGTTGAAGAATCCAGCCTTATTTGTTTAAAGCCAAAGGAGCAAAAAGAAGGAAGGATTCAGATAGAAATTTTGCCAAAGGATTGTTAGGGTGCCGCATTCCTTAGGTATCAAATAGCAAGCATCAATCTCTTTCTAAGTTTTAACCACAAATGGGGCTGTCACAACAAGCATTGTGACAGCCCCATGATTAGGAAGAAATCTTTACACAGATTTATATACTTTTTTATTCTGTCATTCCCTTGAGAACCTTATACAGTAGTTGATAAAGCTCCTTTGCTTCCTTCGGATCAAGTTTTATACACTGTCCCATTTGTTCTGGAATACTAGCAGCTTGCTTCTTCAATTCTTCACCTTGTGCGGTTAGCGAAACAATTAAGGTTCTTTCATCCTCTTTGGACCGCGCCCTAGAAATATATCCTTTTGACTCTAATTTCTTCAAGACTGGAGTCAAGGTACCGGAATCAAGATACAAATATTCACCAAGTTCTTTCACATTCAGCTCTTTTTTCTCCCACATGACCATCATCGTGATATACTGAGTATAGGTAAGATCTATGTTATCTAAAAACGGTTTATATAATCTTATAATCTCTTTTGAACAGGCATAAAGCGGAAAGCACAATTGATTCTCTAATTTTAATGCATCGTATTCCTCTAACATGGCTTAACTCCTTTATAATTTATCATGTACAATCTAATGTACCACTTTTTTTATACTTGTTCAATCCTAAACGCCATGACTACCCTCTTTGATGGAAACATAATAGTTATTCTGATTATCACACTTGAAAACGTTCCAGCTCAATAGGCTGGATATTTGTGCTGAGGA
>DPVV01000297.1 GCA_003526525.1 Lachnoclostridium phytofermentans
CATAATAGTCATTGAGGTCTGTGGTTGTAAGGTAATCTGTTTATTCTCAACATATACCTGATTCCCTTTTACCTTTGAATTACGGAATTCTTCAATTTTTGCTTCCATATCTTCCTTACTATATCCTAAGGAGTTGATACCCACCTTTGGGGTATAAGGCTCATGATAGTAAAGTCCCTCAGTATCCTTAAAATCCTTAAAATACTCAAGTAAATCATTTAAGTGATAGTGAGTAGCATTATTCTCGTCATCGTATACAGACAAGTTATATTTCATCTCATAATAAGAACCTTCCCCAATGGCTGGGAAATTCTTTTCATCTTTAAAATATTTATCTACGATACCTTGAATCGTTTTATCCTGAGTGGAAAAGATTTTTATACCGCCATTATTAAGCATGTAGGAGGCGTCATTCAACGAATATCCTTTCTTTGTTTGAAGATCGGTTAGAACTTGATTGTAAACTTCATCCGTGAAATAAGAATAATACGTACTTGGTGCCTTCTCATCATCGTATTGTTTAATACGGCTGTACACATCATCAGCCAAAGCAGCATCATAATCCTTCTGAGTAATGTATTCAAGGTGCAACATATTATCTAAGCAACTCTGTCTACGTTCTGCATTCCTTGCTGGATAGTTAATTGGATTCAAAAATACTGGAGAAAGAGCAATTGGAGCAATAACAGAAGCTTCTGACAAAGTTAATTCAGAAACATCTTTTCCGAAGTAACTTTGAGATGCAGTCTGTACTCCAAATGCACCATTACCAAGGTTAGTGTTATTTAGATAAGCTTCTAAAATCTCATATTTCGTATAGATATCTTCAAGTTTAATTGCAAGGTATTGTTCCTGTATCTTACGAACAATCTTATCAACAGCATTTGGCTCATTACCATAATTAAAGACTTTTGCCTTTACTAACTGTTGCGTAATGGTACTTCCCCCAAAGCCAAGGCCTTTTGTTTTTAATACAGAGAAACCAGCACGAAAAATACCATAGACATCAATTCCATCATGCTCGTAAAAACGTTCATCTTCCAAAGCGACAAAGGCATGTTTTAGTACATCTGGGATTTCATCAATGGATACTAGGACACGATTAGCCTCTGCACCAACTAACTTTTGGGCTAAGGTACCATCACTATAGTAAATAAAGCTAGCAAAGCCTTCTGGATCGATGTTAACCTGACTAATGTCAGGGGCAGATTCAATAATCCCCTTAATTGCTCCGGAAACGGCTACTACGCCAACGATGCCTAGACAAACAATGCATATCAAACTAACGCGAAATAGCGTTATACGAATCTTCGTATTAAGTCGCTTACTCGTAGACTTAATAGTACGCTGCTTTTTCAAAACACCCTTTCTACTAAAATCCATAGGCACCTCCTAATGCTAAAAACTAATAACTAGGAAAATATTTGATTTTACTAATTATTCCATTTTATCATAAGGATACAATATTTGCAATGAATGTTAGATTGACGCTAGTTACAAGAAGATATAGACCCAATAAATCAGGCATTACCCCAACAAGCTAACCACACTTTGTTAACTTTTTATATTATTTTCATAAGAGTTCTTCCGTCTTACTAAGTGTATACAAAAAAGTACCCATAGGATTAAACACTTCTCGAGTGTCTATCCTATGGGTACCATTTTTAAAAGCATTTCGCTCTTTATTAATAATAAGTCAGTATAATAAACTGCCCGATTATTGTGTCATTACTAGAACAATAACTGTTACGGCTGATTATCCGTTGGCGGAATAATAATAACTGGAGGAGGTGTAGTTGTTGGTTCCACCGGTTTCTGATTCTCTTCGTCTGGATTCTCTGGTCCAACTGGTGTCTCATCATCATTACCATCCGTTGGTGGTGCAACAGTACCTTCACTATGAATTGGGCAAGGGGTTGCCATATCACCTGTTGGTAAGAGATATGGAGTATCATCGGTTGGACTCTTTTCGTCTTTAATCAAGTAAACTTTTTCAACTAAAGAATCTAGCGGACAATAAGGACTTGCAAAATGTCCAGATACCTTACAGATACTTACTTTTTGATGAACCGTACAGGTTTGTGTTGGAACAGTTCCCTTAGCGAAATATTCGGTTCTTGTGCAATCACCGCTTAATGCTTTATCACAAACTCCTGGAACTGCTAGTTGACCTGATTTTGTACATATTCTAGCAGACACAATGGAGTCTGGTTTTGCAAATGCTTTGTTCTCTAACTTAAGAGTAGAGTGGATTTCCTCCATAATATTACGCCATAATGCCTTGTGGTAGGATTTTTCCTTCTGAGAGAAATTATAATCAAATCCTGTCCAGATAGCGGAGGTATAATAAGGAGTGTATCCAACAAACCATAAATCGTAGTCTTTCGTTGAGGTTCCGGTCTTACCTGCAATAGGCATGGAGTAATTACGGAATCCAATACTTGTTGCAGTACCTCTCTTAACGGTATCTTCCATTGCGTTTGTTAACAACCATGCAGTAGAAGTATACATTACCTGTTTTGAACTTGGCTCGTTCGAAAGAATAACTTTACCATTCTGGTCTACGACCTTAGTATAATAAATAGGCTCATTATAAACACCGCCATTGGCAATCGCAGCATATCCAGCAGTTAACTCTACGTTTGTTACACCTTCTGTAATACCACCTAAGGCAAGAGGAACACCGATATCAGAATATGTTTTACCGTTATCCATTACTTTTAATTCAATTAAATCAAATCCAAGATTTGTTAAATAATCAAATCCTTTTCTTGGTGTCACCGCTTCCATAAAACGACAAGCAACAATATTCATGGAGTTATAGATGGCTTCACGCATCGTACTTAAGCCCTTATACTTCTTATTCCAGTTGGTTACAGTATCTGTACTATTTGGATATGTGTATTCAGAGTCATCCATTACACTTGCTAAAGTATAACGACCAGAATCAAGAGCTGGAAGGAAGGAGGCTAGTACCTTAAAGGTAGAACCAACCTGACGCTTGGAGCTTGATGCACGGTTTGTTGTACGGTTACCGGTCTTAGTGCCACGGCCACCATATAAAGCTACAACATTACCATTGTGCTGGTCCATAATAGTCATTGAGGTCTGTGGTTGTAAGGTAATCTGTTTATTCTCAACATATACCTGATTCCCTTTTACCTTTGAATTACGGAATTCTTCAATTTTTGCTTCCATATCTTCTTTACTATATCCTAAGGAGTTGATACCCACCTTCGCGGAATAAGGATCATGATAATAAAGTCCCTTGGTATCCTTAAAGTCTTTAAAATATTCAAGCATATCATTGAAGTGATAGTGAGTAGCATTATCCTCGTCATCATAAACAGACAAGTCATATTTCATCTCATAATAAGAACCTTCCCCAATGGCTGGGAAATTCTTTTCATCTTGGAAATGTTTATCTACGATACCTTGAACCGTTTTATCCTGGGTGGTATAGATCTTTAAACCGCCACTATAAAGCATGTAAGCGGCGTCATCCTGAGTATATCCCTTCTTTGTCTGAAGATCGGATAAAACTTGATCAATAACTGCATCTGTGAAATAAGAATAATACGTGCTTGGTGCCTTTTCCTCATTGTACTGTTTAATACGGCTGTATACATCATCAGCTAACGCAGCATCATAATCCTTCTGAGTAATGTATCCAAGGCGCAACATATTATCTAAGCAACTCTGTCTACGTTCTGAATTCCTTTCTGGATAGTTAATTGGATTACAACGTACTGGAGAAAGAGCAATTGGAGCAATCACAGAGGCTTCTGATAATGTTAATTCAGAAACATCTTTTCCAAAGTAACTCTGAGCTGCAGTCTGCACACCATACGCACCATTACCAAGGTTAATGTTATTTAGATAAGCTTCTAAAATCTCATCCTTTGTGTAGATGTCTTCCAGTTTAATTGCAAGGTATTGCTCTTGTATCTTACGAACAATCTTATCAACAGCATTTGGCTCATTACCATAATTAAATACTTTTATCTTTATTAACTGTTGCGTAAGGGTACTTCCACCAAAGCCGAGGCCTTGCGTTTTTAATACAGAGAAACCTGCACGAAAAATACCATAGACATCAATTCCATCATGCTCGTAAAAACGTTCATCTTCCAGAGCAACAAAGGCATTTTTTAGTACATCTGGGATTTCATCAATGGATACTAAGACACGATTAGACTCTGCACCAATTAACTCTTGTGCTAAAGTACCATCATTATAGTAAATATAGCTAGCGAAGCCTTCCGGATCGATGTTAACCTGACTAATGTCAGGGGCAGATTCAATAATCCCCTTGACTGCTCCGGAAACGGCTACTACGCCAACGATGCCTAGACAAACAATGCATATTAAACTAACACGAAATAGCGTTATACGAATCTTCGTATTAAGTCGCTTACTCGTAGACTTGATATCGCGTTGTTTTTTCACGACACCCTTTCTACTAAAATCC
>DPVV01000478.1 GCA_003526525.1 Lachnoclostridium phytofermentans
ACGACGCTCTTCCGATCTTGCATAGTATAAAGGATTGGTGTATAGGCATTCATTACCTAGGTTTATAGAATAAGTTGACAGAGTATTAATATCCTCTGTAATCTCAAAAGTCTGTACGAGTGGATGGTTGTCACTCGTTAGTGAGCGAACCATGAGGTCATCTATTTCACCTCTCGCTCCTTGGATATTTAAATGGCGAGTACGAATTTTAGAGCGGTATTGTACGTCCGAAGCAAAATCATAGAATGCTATCTTCCCACTTTCAAATTCAAAAGTGTAACGGGCACGATTAACTGAAATAATGTCACCATCTGTTCGTATTCCGTATCTAGAATCCGTTACTACTACAGGAAATTGATAGTTTTTCCCATAAATTTGTGCTGTTTCAAAGCCTACATTTAATAACTTACGCATTAGACTTACACCATGATAATCATGAGCCCAGGATATATTTAGATTACTTACTTCACCTAAAATATTCTTCTCAAGCACTCTTAACTTCGCTTGATACATTGGTTGAAGAAAATATTGTTCGGCTATTTGAATTTTAGAATTATTAGCTTTAACATTATTCCACAATTTTATAAGAACATCATATTCTACAGCCGGAGGGGTTTCCACTAGCATAGGAATGTCATAGGGAATGAGTTTTGTTATCATGTCAGCATTTGCGTCCCTACCAATAGCAATTACTACGAAATCAGGCTTTGTTGATAAACAATCTTTAATCGTTAAAGAAGTAGGTATATTATAAACCTTAGAAAATTCCGATGCTTTTTCAGGGTTACGAAAAAGAACAGATGTAATTTCGAATTGGTCAGGCAAAGCTAGACCAACCCTTAAAAATGCCATGGCACGGTATCCATTGCCAATAATTGCGTATTTAATTTTACTCATTTTAACCTCCATTAGAAGTCCTTTGATGTCTTATGTTTATATTTTTTAGTCGCCTCTATACTAACACAATATTTCTAAAAAATGAATATGTATTTGTATAATAGCTGCTTTTAACTTATTTCTTGTATGCAACTACAGATAAAGGTTTATATGCTAAAAAATTTGGTAGGGTATCAAAATAAATTTTCCGTCAAATAGCGAGAACTAATTTTAGTGATAGAAGAAGCATATATATATTTATGAATAAATTTTATTTGATTTAAGAAAATTTTAGCTTGTATTGTTATAGATCATAAATTAATTTTCTAAAGTATAGTCCTAGAATACATGTTATTATTATGTAAACTATAATTATATTTAATTAGCAAATTTATAATCTATAAAATTCATGATAGCAATAATCGCATAATTAAATTAAAAAATAAAGTATCAAGACTAAATTATAAACGATATAATAAACAAGGAAAGCAATGCTTAGCTTGTCATGGAATCGGGTAGGAGGTAGATAATTATTCTATCTACCGACCTCCCACACCACCGTACGTACGGTTCCGTATACGGCGGTTCCTTAGTTTTCATAGACTATTAGATAATAGTCAAGCATGGAAGTATATCCTAGCTTGGCTATTATTTTATTTGAAAATATCTGATTGAGCACCTTTGCCATTCGCCAATAACCTTTACGACTACAAGCTAATTCTTTGGCTTTCCAATGCTCGAGCTTCAAGGCTCGAAGCATTCGGTACTTAGTTTTTATCTTCTTCCACTGTTTCCAATACAATGCACGTATTCTGCGTCTTGCCCATTCATCCGTTCTCTGAAGGAATTTCTTCATGTCTGCAAGTCTAAAATAATTAATCCATCCTCTTACAAACTGCTGGTATTTCTCTTCACGTTTTGCATTACTCATGCCATTATTTCTGTCCGTAAGTTCTCGAATTTTATTCTTCATCTTTTCAACCGACATTGGGTGAACTCTTAATCTACATTTACTCTTATAGATGTAAAAGCTATAGCCAAGGTATTTAACCTTGCTAATGTGAGCCACCTCTGTTTTCTTACGATTTACCTTCAGAAAAAGTTTCCCTTCAATGAATGGGATGATGTTTTTCAAGGTACGTTCTGCACTTTTCTTACTTTTACAGAAAATCATACAGTCATCCGCATATCGGACAAATCTATGTCCTCTGCGTTCTAACTCCTTGTCCAATTCATTCAGCATGACATTGCTAAGCATCGGACTAAGTGGTCCTCCTTGAGGCATTCCTATCTCTGTTCTTTCAAACATCCCATTCGCTATAACTCCAGCGCTTAGGTATTTATGAATTAGAGAGATAACTCTGCTGTCCTTGATGGTTCGTGATAAAACTTCTATGAGTTTACTGTGGCAAACAGTATCAAAGAACTTTTCCAAGTCCATATCTACCACAAACTTATATCCATCATTTACATTTGCTTGGCATTGTTTTAGTGCATCTTGTGCGCCTTTTTGTGGTCGAAAACCAAAGCTGCTATCTGAAAACTGTTCCTCATAAATCGGAGAAAGCTCCTGCGTAATTGCCTGCTGAATAACACGGTCAACTACTGTTGGTACTCCTAGTTTTCTGTACTCACCTTTTGTTTCCTTGGGTATTTCTACCCTGCGGACAGGATTAGGTTTATATTTCCCTAATCGAATCTCTTGGATTAGTGTGTCTTGGTTTTCCTTCAGGTAGGGCAGAAGTTCATCCACCTGCATTCCATCTGTTCCTCCTGCACCCTTATTTGACTTCACTCTCTTATATGCCTTATTAAGGCTATCTTTGTGCAAAATCAAATCCAATAGATTATCCGTCCAATAGTCTGTGATAACACCGCTCTTTTCAGTAATCTTTGAGTAGTCGAACACTTCTGCATACTCTTTCTGTTCCGCAGATACCATTTGCAGATAGTCCTCAATATGAAGTTGTCTGTTCTTAAATCTACTTTCAGTTACATTCATTGCTTGTGTCTCCTAAAGTTCAGTCCTTCCCTTGGTGTTTGCAACCATCAAGGTACTATGACCTCTGCTGACTTCTCGCCATTCGTTGTTACTACAAGTTTCATACTCTGTTTTCGCTTGTTGACGAGACCTCCCCAGGTACTCGCACGCTCTTTCTCTCCATATATCTGCCACATTTACTATAGTTAATTCCGAGTAGTTATTGGACTTCAGTTTGTTATGCAACCTTATCCTTAACTGTAGCCTGATGTGATTTCTGTTCGTCAGACCAGAGATTTGCCTCTACCTTCCTTCAGATTCCACCTCA
>DPVV01000361.1 GCA_003526525.1 Lachnoclostridium phytofermentans
TTTAAAACAATATATAAAGGTAGCAATCGACCATAAGGCACATCCAATCCTTATTACACCACTCTATCGACGTCTCTTTAAGGAAGATGGTCAATTGGTAGAAGATACACATCTTGATTATCCGGACGCAATGATTGCACTTGGAAATGAACTAAAGATACCTTTGATTGATCTTTGTGCAATCAGCAAAGATTTGATAAAAAAGACTGGGGATGAGAGGTCAAGAAAATGGTTTATGCACTTAGAACCAATGGAGTATCCGAATTACCCTGAGGGAAAGAACGATAATACCCATCTTAAATACGATGGTGCCGTAACTTTTGCTGGAATCATCGCGGAAGAATTACGTAAACTTGGCGAAAGATATGCCGATCTATTACTCCCTATTGATGGAGAAAAAGAGGATGTTGCGTTATTAATTGATTAGTTTTTATATGATAACAAAAGAATTTCTTATGTAAGTTTTTTGTCATCTATCCTATTAGATTTGAGGCTCTGTATTCAAAGTGTTTGGGTAAAGTTCATTGGAACTTGCCAAAATACTAGGTACAGAGCTTTTTATATAACTGATAGGTTAAATGACAGAAAGCTTTTCAGTTTATAGGAAGCTGCGCTGGCAATCACCTATAAATGAAAAGCTTTCTGAATAAATATTGCTAGTTGTTTCAATGATTACTCTTCTACCAGGTTATCAATGTTACTTAATAAGAATTTCTCACCTTCACAACCTTCTATAGTCACATTCTTTAATTCTAATGTCTTTAAATTGTTCGCAAATAATCCAAGTAAACTAGTTTCATCTGCACCATCCATCATTGCTGGTACTGATTTTATAGGATTTTCAGCAAATGATACGTTTACATTTTCAAAGGTTACCTTCTCTATTTTTTGTTCTGGCAGTCCATACATATAGGATGCTGCTGCATGACAGTTTGTACAATCCAAATTACGGAAGGTTAACTCACCAATATGAGGTGTTCTATCATCCACCGCAAAAGGATTTTTACTCTGAACATATTCAGAATGACCATCTGGATCACAGAAATAAAAACAATTAATAACTACAGGAGTCATTACATGATCCATACGAATATTTTCAAATAATACACCATCGATAATTGCATCCTTACCACGGCCACGTCTTGTCTTAATACGAAGACCTCTGTCTGTATGGATAAAGAGACATTCACGAACTGTTAAATTCTTAACTCCTCCTGCCATCTCGCTTCCTATTGTAATGGAACCATGTCCATCTCGCATACAGCATTGACGAATTTCTAAATTTTCAGATGGACGTTTATGCTTCGCTCCCATATATATCTTTCCAGATTTAATCGCAATACAATCATCACCTAAGGAAAAATACACTCCAACAATTAAGACATTCTTACAGGACTCTGGATCAAGTCCATCGGTATTTGGAGAATCTTTTGGATTAAGTATGGTAAGGTCAACAAACTTAAGAGCATCTGAAAAATAAGGATGGATATTCCAACATGGGCTATTCTTAACCGTAATACCCTGTACCGTAACATTATTACAATGATTTAAGAAAATAAGTCTTGGTCTCCAAGCGATATTCCTTACTTTCGGATTATTCCACCAATTTGTTTCATCAGCACACCCATCGATTGTTCCTTCACCAGTAATTTCAACATTAGATACATTGATACCAGTTATGATACCAGCAAAAGAATCGAGTGGATTGCCTTCCCAGCTTCCTAAATTATACTCCTCTGTTTCATCGAAACTTTCAATTCTGCCAGGAAGGATTGGGAATTTGGAACGATCTGTAAATGCGGATAACACAGCACCTTTCGCTAATTCAAGACGCAGGTCACTCTTTAAAAATAATGTCGAAATCTTATAACAGCCTTCAGGAATCAACACCCTTCCATCCTTTGGACAAGAATTAATAGCACACTGTATCATTGTGGTGTCATCATGAACACCATTACCTTTGGCACCAAACTCTTTTACATTGAGTGTAACAAATTCATAATCTGTTTTTATCACTACTACATCAGAAGTTTCCGCATTATTTTTTACATAGATGCTATACTCGGTATTTGGTTTTATATTATGAATAGATTGTACCACTTTATTGCTTTTTGCATATAATGTATTGTTTATATAGATTTCATACTCTTGATCGGTATAATATAAACCTTGATCTATTAATTCAATCACTGCTGTTCTAGCAGTTTTTAATATCACATTAAACTTCATTTTAACTCCCATCTGCGTATTTTAGACGCATGTAAATCATGAGGAAACCTAACCTCAATTCCGATATTAGCGTGTTTCCAAAAGAAAGGAATACGCCATCATAAAGATGCCCATCATTTTTATCTTGTCAAAGAATACTTGACCTGATGTAATTCCTGTTTGTTTTTGATGAGAAACAAATTTCTCCATTGCAGCATGAAAAAGATTAGCACCTGTTGCTTCATACTTTTCTGCTAACAATATCTTATTGTGACATGCCTTCAATATAGCGTAGGAAGTAAAAATAGTATTTTCTACAGCTTCACTACTATCTACATCGTTATCACCAAGTAATAATTTTTGTTCCTTAGCATGTGCTAGTATCTCTTTTATCGTTGTTTTAGTTAGATTTAATAGCGTAAAATAATGTTCATAAATCTCTTCCGACATTCCAGAAAAACAATCTACCAATAAAGTAGCTTTTTTACTATCATTCGGGAATTGATTGATAACATGAAATTGTTCCATAATTTCAAGGTAGTGTTCCTTCTTATTATATATAGTATCGTAGAGTGTATAAAAAGGTTGAACCATATAAATATCTAATAAATTATTCTCCTCCTTACCAAACATTGGATTACCTTGATAATTTGAAGAAAATGTACTACCAAGCTCCTCTAATGCTTTCTCGTAGCAAGTTTCCCCTGTTTGATTCCGTAAGAAGAAAAGAAGCATACCAAAATGATAATTATCAATATTCAAATCATTTTTATAATCCACTTTTAGAGCACCTTCTTCTGTAATTCGCTGATTTGCATATGTTTTCAAAATTTCGATATAGCACTCTTCCTTCGTCTTTTGATACATGCCCATACAACCTTGTAGGAATAGGCTTACTTCATAGCCCTTTAGATTACAAATCTCGCTTCGAAACTCTGCTAAATAATCCTGAAAGAATTGATCCAAATTCATATATGTTACCGGTACCTTTCGCATTTCATCGACAAACTGATTCGATTACATAAACTTTTCTAAAAAAATGCCTGCGATCATAGACAACTACCTAAAACCGCAGGCGTTACAAGAAATATTGTATTCGTCTTATCTTAAGTCTTTCAAATCACAAGCATCCATATCATCGAAGTCTTGATTTTCACCAACCATACCCCAGATAAAGGTATAGGCTTTTGTACCACAACCAGAGTGGATGGACCAGCTTGGAGAAATAACAGCTTGCTCATTTCTCATTACGATATGTCTTGTTTCTGTTGGCTCACCCATGTAATGGAATACCATATCATTTTCTTGCATATCAAAATATAAATAAACTTCCATTCTACGATCATGAGTATGGCAAGGCATTGTATTCCATACACTACCTGGCTTTAACTGTGTCATACCCATTACAAGCTGACAACTCTCCACCTGGCCTGGAAGGATGTATTTACAGATTACACGGTGATTGGAGCCTTCTAAGGATCCAAGTTCCACATTTACACAATTTTCTGGTTTGATTAATACAGTTGGATAAGTAGTATGAGCTGGTGCACTGTTGATATAGAATTTTGCAGGATTTGTAGCATCCACACTTGCAAAAGAAATATCTTTTGATCCCATACCAATGTACATACCATCTTTATGCTCTAACTCATTTACAGTACCATCGATTGTAATAGTACCTTTACCACCGATATTAATGATTCCCATCTCTCTTCTTTGAAGGAAATATTCTGCACGTAATTCATCACCAGCGGTTAATTTTAACTCCTGATTTACTGGTACAGCGGAACCTGTAATAATACGGTCAATATGACTGTAAACAAGTTTAATTTCATTTACTTTAAATAAATCATCAATCAAAAATTCTTCGCGAAGACGATCTGTTGTGTAGTGTTTTACATCCTTTGGAGATGCGGCTGTTCTAAGTTCCATAGTTTTACCTTCTTTCTGCGCTGTCTCTCTAATCAAAGCAGATATTCGCAATT
>DPVV01000046.1 GCA_003526525.1 Lachnoclostridium phytofermentans
AATAAACTGCTTCCTCGTCTGCTGCTCCAAATTGTGAAATTAACGTAGCAGGTACAAAAGTTAATATGAGTGGTAATAAAGCATATCCTACTGAAGTTACGATATCCTTAAATCGCCCCTCTCCCCCCATTAGACAGGTAACAGACCAATTACCGATACAAAAAAGGAAAAATAATAGCATTATCCCAACTAATTCATTCATAGAATCCACACTTCTTGGATCTACGTCATTTACAATAAAGCTTGCATGGATGCGGTTCATACTATAACAAAAACTAAATAATGCTGTTATGATTAAGGCAATTGGGACGCTTCCTCGCTCTCTGTGCCTTAGCTCATAGTACCCGTCTGCTGGGTGAGTCAGAATATAAAACGGATATAATAGTTTTTCCTTTGAAAACCAACGTTTCATTCTAATCCACCTCCATCCGTATCATCTACTATGTTCTTTCGTTTTCTTATGATTGATTTTGTAATCATACTTCCCACTAGAATAACAACAAGCCCCGTAAGTAGAAAACTTAGATTTTCTTTCAAAATTTCATTATGATAGCGTTTGTAGGCAATGGAATAATACTCGCGGCTCATACCAAGTTTCAGATAATTCATTGCCAACTTATTCTCCCCTTTGGATAAATAAGCTTTTCCGATACCCACATTAGCAATTTCAAAATTTTCGTCAAGCTTTAACACCTGCTCCCATTTTTCAACTGCTAACGATTCATCCCCATCAAAACGAAGCGCTACTGCATCATTAATTAACGTTCCGTATTCTGTTGCGTGAAACACTAAAATTTCTGCTCTGGTAGAATCTAATACTAAAATCATATTATTTGATGATTCAATTGCTACTGGAGCAACAAAGGTACCCGCCTGTGAGCCAAGCCCCCCGAAGATATAAAGGAGGTTTCCTTCGTAATCGTAGGTGAAGATTCTTCCTCTTCTGGAATCTAAGATGGAATAAATCCCATTGTTTCGATATACCACATCTACGATTTTACTTGGCCCAGCGTAGACGTTCATTCCACCGGTTCTTAAATCCCCACCTACGTTCTTCTTTACTCCTTTTTTTATAACGTCTTCCCCACTAGGATTTAGTCTACGTACCGCCTGTTCTCCAGCATTATCAATATTTGACGCAAAAATAAAACCTTTTTCATCGATATCGATTCCTGTAAATTCTGTCGGGATAAATAGTGACTGTCTACTCCTCTCTTTTTTTGTAGATAATCTACGCCAAAACTTCTCCCATAATGTAATCTCAACCTTTATGGTTCCGTAGAAACTGGTAAATTGACCATTCGAGTCAAAAACCATAATCCCTTCTGTCATACCTTTCGCGATACAAAAGATACGGTCAGCATAATCTACAATAACCTTTAGCGGTGTAAAAACATAACCTTCTTCTAAAACATCGCTCTGCGGATTATCTACAATCTTTATAAATTGATCCTCAGAACTCAGAACCACGATTCGTTTGTTCTCAGAATCTGCGATGTAAAGCTCATTTTTCTTCGAGATTGCTACGCCGTAAGGACGGTTAAATCGATCAAGAGTACCGTTGTTATCAAATTCCTTAATTACCCTGACCAATTTTGTCATGGTATCATTTAACACAACGATACGATTATTGTTGGTATCCGCGATGTATACAAGCCCATCTGGTGCAATGCATAAATCTTGTGGATTATTAAAAGCTCCGATTCCAAAGGATACACCTGAAATACTATGATCTGGTACATATGCAGCTGGTGTATGTACGATATAATCACGATAATCGTAGTTATAAGTATCGTACGGAACATGATCATTTGCTAACGCTGTCACATTGCCAAACATCATACAAAAGATTAGGGTAGTGATTATTACAGCGATTCGCATTTGCTTCTTTAGCTTCTTAAGCTTCATTCACTATCCTCCTATTCTTTCATACCTGATGTTGTCATCGTCTCAAGAATATTGCTTTGACAAATTAAAAAGAAAGTAATCGGGATTGCTGCCAGTATAAAACTAACCGCTGCGGAAGCACCCGCTCTTTTCGCACCGCCTGCTGTAATCTGTTGTAGGGCAAATTGTAAAGGTTTTAATTCTTCACTTCGGAGGAAAGTGCTTCCGGTATTCCCCCACATCTGTTGAAATTGAAAGATTGCGAGCGTTAACCATGCCGGCTTTACATTAGGCATAATAATAGTCCAGTAGGTCTTCCATTCACTTGCACCATCTAATCTTGATGATTCTACTAGGGAGGTTGGAATCTGTTCCATAAACTGTTTCATCAAATAGAGACCCATACCAAATTGCCATGCTGGAAGTATCAATGCTAAGTAAGTGTTGTTTATATGTAAGAGTGAAATTATCATGTAATTTGGAATCTGTGTTACTGTCCATGAAAACATCATAGATAATACGATCATTTGAAAGATGATTTTCTTTCCTGGAAAGTCATGCTTTGCTAACGGATAGGCAGCAAGTGATGCTATTATAACGTGACCAACCGTTCCAAATCCTGTGATAATAAAGGTATTAAAAATATACCTTGAGAATGGTACCCAAGTATCATTCATCAATACAAATAGGTCCGTAAAGTTTTCTAAGGTAGGATTCTTTACGAAGATTGCCGGAGGATACTTAAAAATTTCATCCAATGGCTTTAGTGCATTATTGGCAATCATAACGAGCGGAAGGGCCATAAAGATACCGCAGAAAAACATCAAGGTAAATAAAAGCCCATTCCCGGCAGCGGAACGATTTAGCTGCTTTTGTCTACGAAATAATCGCCTTTTAGGCTTCATGTAATCTCTAGCCACCTTATTCCCCTACCCTTCTTAGTAATCTTTGAACAAGTTTATTCGTCCCTACCATCAGTAAGAATAAAACGGTTGCAATAGCGGATGCATAGCCCATCTCAAAGCGATAAGTACCATAGTCAAGTAGATGCGTTACTATTGTAGTACCAGCATAATTCACACTTGGATTACCAGCCAATTGTATGGATACATCCGCGATAGCAAAGGACTGAGTGATCTGCATTACCGCACCAAACATTAATTGAGGCTTCATGGCTGGTAGTGTCACATGCCAAAGTTCTTGCCATCTATTCCTAACTCCATCTACTGCTGCCGCTTCGTATAAGGTACGATCAACCGTTTGTAATCCTGCAATAAATGCCAAGAACCCAGTACCAAGACTTAGCCATAATTGCACTACAATAAGGAATGGTAAGATATACTTCGCATCCTTCATCCAAATCTTTGCTTCATTAATGACACCTAGATTCATTAAAAAACCATTCAAGATTCCATAACGATCTCCGGTAAAGATTAGATTCCAGATTAAATATGCCTGCCCACAGATGGAAGGTGCATAGAAAACTAAGGTTAAGAAGGCTCTTAATTTACCATGAAACTCATTAATAATCCATGCAAACAATAAACATAATAAATAACTTGCTGGCCCTGTAATGATTGCAAAGAGTAACGTATTCTTTAAAGCGATGAGGAATATATTATCCTCCAAAAATAGTTTCGTATAGTTTGCCCATCCAATAAATGTTGGTGTTTGTAACATGTTAAAATAAGTAAAACTTAAGATAACGGAAACCAGAATTGGTAACACGGTAAATAAAAAGAATAATATTAGGTAAGGAGCCATCATAAGGTAGGAAGTTTTACTTTTGACGATTCGCTTTCTTAATGTCGATTTCTTTCTTACTTCAATTAATATGTCTTGCTGGTTCTTAGCCAAAATATCCCCTCCTTATCCTT
>DPVV01000071.1:0-6406 GCA_003526525.1 Lachnoclostridium phytofermentans
TATCTCATACATGATATCTAACATAAACTCTTCTATAATGGCACGAAGTGCACGTGCACCAGTTTTTTTCTCCATTGCCTTCTCTGCAATTGCTTCTAGTGCACTCTGATCAAAATTCAGATCAACCTCATCGAGTGCTAATAATTTCTTATATTGTTTTAATATTGCGTTCTTAGGCTCAATTAATATCTTAGTTAGCATATCTTTTGTTAGAGATTCTAAAGAATAAACAACCGGAAGTCTTCCTAGAAATTCAGGAATCATTCCAAACTCACGTAAGTCATCCACAGATACTTTTTGAAATAAGTTTGGATCATCGTCATATTTATCTTTCAAATCAGCCGAAAAACCGATGGATGATTGTTTGTTCAAACGCGCTTTGATAATCTTATCTAGATCTGGGAATGCTCCCCCACAGATAAACAGAATATTTTTTGTATTAATTGTAGTGAGTGGAACCATTGCGTTCTTACTGGTAGCTCCAACTGGAACCTCTACTTCACTACCTTCTAACAACTTTAATAATCCCTGTTGTACAGACTCCCCACTTACATCACGATTATTTGTACTCTTTTTCTTCGCTATCTTATCAATTTCATCGATAAAGACAATTCCTTGCTCTGCTTTTTCTACATCATTATCAGCAGCCGCTAATAATTTACTAAGAACACTCTCAACGTCATCTCCAATATAACCAGCTTCCGTTAAGGAAGTAGCATCCGTAATTGCTAGCGGTACATTAAGTATTCTAGCTAGTGTCTTTACTAAATAAGTTTTTCCGCTACCAGTTGGTCCAATCATTAACATATTGGATTTTTCTATTTCTACATCCTCCATCAAAGGATTGCCGGTATCTTTTTGCTTCGCCACACGTTTATAATGATTATATACAGCAACAGAGATTACCTTTTTTGCATGGTTTTGTCCTATAACAAATTCATCCAACGATGCCTTAATAATATGAGGGGCAGGGAGTTTTTTAATATCGATTACTTTTTCCTTTTCATTTTCCTTGTCCTCTGTTTTTTTCGCTGGTTCTTCTGCTTTTTTCTTAATTTTCTGACGGTTTGGGATATCCTGTTGCATCATAAATCCCATCATCGCAGGATTTAATGCAGACATATCCATATAAGGATTATTACCATTGTTCATTGTATCAAAGGTCTTTTGCATACAGCTTTGACAGATACAGATATTCCCTGGTATGTTAATCATCTTCCCAGCTTTACTCTCTGGTCTTCTACAGATATAACAAATTTCTTCATATTTATTTTTTTTATTATCCTCGTTATGATCGAGGTCATTATCCTTTTTATTTTCATCACTCATGGATAGTTCTCCTTCCAATCTTACAGCCTAGGATGTCATAGTATCAACAAGAAAAAGTATCTAATATGGTCATTATAACGTAATCCTTGGTATTAAACAATAGGTACTAAAAACCCGCCTACAGTAGGCTGTGACACTTGAATACATACCCTCTCAGTAGGCCGGAAGAATAAAAATGAAATTCCATTGGATTTCATTTTTAATCTTCCAGTGTGAAGTTTTAGAATTTCTTAGGCGGCGTCCTTTGGCGCCTTAGAAATTCTCTTCACACTTCACACTTCACACTTAACTCTTTTTCATAAACTCAGTTTGACACTTTGGACAACGAACCATAATCTTACCTTTTCCTCTTGGTACACGAATCTTTTGCTTACACTGAGGACAAGAGTAAATATGGTGAGTCTTGCTTTGACTTTTTCGATATTTTATTTTACTAATATAATACTTTATTTTATCTACTTGTATTGTGTAAAATAGATTTTCTTTATATCTTTGCTGATGATTTCTTGAAAATACACGAAATGTACTATAAATAATTAAAATTAGTGCTAATGTGTAAAATACCTGTGGTAACACAAACCAAGATAATAGCAAAAAGACCATGGCTATCACAGACATTGCTCGCGAAAACGCGTCCGAACCATACCTTCCCACCATAAACCTAGCAAATGACTCTCTCCATCTCATACTCTTACCTCCAATTTTTTATCTATATGCTTACAAAAACGCTCCCAACCCCTTAGGTGGGAGATGAATTGTGCGTAGCAATTCCCGAATTGCTTTACCCAGTTATTTGATATGATGTTCTTTATTGTAGACCTTAAAACTCAAACATTCAAATTAAATTTTCGTTAAATCATCTTAATTAATATTAAAAAAAGGATACTGTAACATTCTATGCTACAATATCCTTCCTTACACTAGCGTATTCATGCTTAATAGGCATTTTTATTTATAAATCCTTTAAATACGGTTAAAAATAATATCTTAACGTCGAGACCAAGCGTCCAGTTTTCTATATAATATAAATCACATTCAATACGTTTCCTAATTGAAGTATCTCCACGAAATCCATTGATTTGAGCCCAACCGGTAAGACCTGGGCGCACTTGATGCTTAATCATATAGCGAGGAACTTCCTCCTTAAACTTCTCCACAAAGTAAGGGCGTTCTGGTCTAGGACCAATCAAACTCATATCTCCACGCAAAACGTTAAAGAGCTGTGGTAATTCATCAATACTTGTTTTACGAATAAAACGGCCAATCGAAGTCACTCTGGTATCATTTGCTGTTGTCCATGCCTTCTTTTCACTCTTTTCAGATTGTACGACCATCGAACGGAACTTGTACATCTTAAATTCCTTATTGTGAAGACCTACACGTACTTGAGAGTAGATAATAGGGCCCGGAGAAGTAAACTTAATTATCAGAGCAACGATAGCCATTGGTATTGAGAACAAGATAAGAGCAACAACGACCCCAAAGACATCTACCAACCGCTTCACAATACCATTAAATGAATTATTTAAAGGAACATTACGTATATTAATCACTGGTAGACCATTCAAATCTTCCATTACAGGTATTGTTGGAATTATATTGTGATAATCAGGAACAAACTTCGTATGAGCTCCCGCTTTTTCACAGACTCCTACTAGGTACTCTAATTTTGCATATTCGTTTATACTAAGAGTTACTGCAATCTCATCTAAATCATTTTGATCAAGAATCGTCTGCAACTCATCGGTTGTACCTATTACTTTCACCTTTTTATAGGTAGTACCTACCTCCATGGTATCGTCAAGAATACCATAAATGTGATAACCCCAATCCGGGTTTCCAGTAAGTCGATCAATATACCCTTCTGCAGCACGGCTATACCCAACGATAAGTATATGCTTTTGATTAAATCCCTTCTTTCTCATTTCACTAAGAATTTTCGCTAGGATTAATCGAAATAATGCTCCATATAAAACACTTACCGTCATAAAGGTAGCAGAGAATTTACGAGATACATCCAACTCCTTTGTTAAATATAGTATCGATATAAATACTAAAATACCAAGGAAATTCGCCTTCACTAAATTCCATACCATAATACGTTTGCTATGGCTTCGTTGAGGCTTGTACATATTACAAGAAGAATATATTATTAAATATGCTGGAACTAAGATATAGAGATAAGGCAATAATTTATATAACTTATAAAATTGTTCACCATCCTCTAACTCAAAGAAAGGCATTCCTATTAGTAAACGGAATCGTAAGTAATAGGCGGATATATAAGCCAAAATAATTAAGATCCCATCTATAATTATATGAATTCGGTTTAATATTTTCTGATTATCCTTTATCATTCATTACCTCATTTCTGCGCAGCTCATTGTCTTGCTTGTAAGACAATGAATATCATCAAGTTAGTGGATGCAATGCAGATACAAACTTGATGAGTGATAGATTGAAAAATCTTTTTTTCTTTGCTCTTTAAATGAATCCAATCATCACATTGTTTATAAGAAAAGATAGAATACTGCCATATGTGTCATATTTAAAATAATTGAAATTTATGGCAAAATTATTGCAGTATGTTTAAGAATTTCTTACTACTACAATAATTATGCAACCAGTAAGTACTTTACTGATTATATCAAATAATTTACAATTATACAGATTTTTAAACATTTCTTCACATTATATTCACAAACTATTGATACTATGGAACAAAGAAATCCAAAACGGCTACTGCTGTTACGTCAGATTTCAATTATAGACACTTTTATTAAATATGCAAGTATTATTTTATTTATAAAGGAGCAATGCGATATGACAGAGAATAATTCTAATTTTAGTAATTCAAATGATAATCAACTTAATAACTCAAATGATAACGTATCTGGTAATTTAAATGATAATCAACAAAAACCGCAAAATACCTACAGCTTCTGGGCGGAGCAAATTGGACAAAATCAAAGCTCCTCTAGTTTCTCTTCTCAGAATAGAGAAACAAACAATAACAATGCCAATGAACAAACACTAAACTCTCACATTTATAGCGCTAACCAAGGAAGCCAAAATTTTTATAATGTACCTCCTGCAAATGATAACCCTCCAAAAAAGAAAGGATCTAAAGTAGGGAAAGCTACAGGTTTTCTTCTAAAAGCGGTATCCTTTGGTGTCGTTGCTTCCTTAACTTTCCTTGGCTGCAATGCTTTATATCGTAATTATGAAGGTTCTGATTCTCAAGGAAGAACTTCATTAAATAGTAATGGATTATTTCTAGAGCCTGCTAGCAAAGACAATAAGCTTGCTTCCACAACTGTCTCTCAAGACGTCACCATACAAAGTACCGACGTTTCCGATATTGTAGAACAAACTATGCCTGCTACTGTAGCGATTACCAGTACTATGAATCAAAACTTTAATATTTGGGGACAGAATTATGGTCAAGAAGTAAGTGGAGGAGGTTCCGGTATTATTATTGGAAAAACCGACAAAGAATTACTTATTGCAACGAACAATCACGTAGTAGCTGATGCAACCAAGATTCTTGTAACTTTTATTGATGATTCCACTGCAGAGGCAACCATCAAGGGGCGTAACTCCTCTGCTGACCTTGCTGTTATTTCTATCGATGTAAGTAAATTAGAGAAAGATACACTCGATAAAATAAAAGTTGCTAAGCTTGGTAATTCTGATGATATTAAGGTAGGTCAGATGGCGATTGCAATCGGTAACGCACTTGGTTATGGTCAGACAGTAACTGTTGGTTATATCAGTGCCAAAGAGCGTGAGATTACCGTTGATAATGGTAACAAATTAGAAGTTCTCCAGACTGATGCAGCAATTAACCCAGGTAACTCTGGTGGAGCATTAATTGATGTGGCTGGGAATTTAATCGGAGTAAATACTGCTATTTTCTCTCAGTCAGGTGGGTCTTTAGGAATTGGTTTTGCAATTCCTGCAAAAGTTTGCCAACAAGTCCTAAACTCAATTTTGAAAGATGGCCGTGTAGTTCGCGGATGGTTAGGTATTAGTTTAGTACCGCCTACACAAGAAGATGTATTAGCGCCGAAACAGCAAATTGGGGTAGTGGTTGCCGATGTCTTGAAAAGTGGTCCAGCTGCGTCAGCAGGTATTAAAATTGGTGATAAAATTATTCAAGTTAATAATGAGCCAATCACCTCAGCATCTCATTTGATTAATTACGTCGCATTACAAGCGCCTAATAGCGAAATTAATGTAATGGTTGAGCGAGATGGGAAGCAACAAAACTTTGTGGTGACAGTAGGGGAACGGAAAAACCAAAATACTCAATCACAATTTATACCACTGCCTAAACAGTAAAAGTAAAAAAGCCTCTTAGTGAGGCTTTTTTATTGGCTTGAATTAAGAATGAGAGGGTACTTGATGTTGATGTTTAAACTCAGTTAAAGCATCAATGCGATACTGAATTAGCATTTCACCAATCTCCGCACCTTTAATGTTTTCAGGTAAATCCTGAACTTTAATAGAGCGAACGATTTGCATCGCATCTAACATGTACTGAGCTTGAGGATAAGGACGGTCTTCTAAACCTAATCTTCCTTTAGCATCACATTCACATGCTTGTACAAAAGCTTCTACTCTCTCAGGACGACGTAAGACATCTAGACGCTGTAATAAACGCCATACAGTTCCTGGTTTTAACGACATAATCTGATGACATTTTAGATGTTCTTTACACACCGAGAGTGCTAACTGTCGAGTTTGAGTTGGAACTTTTAAACGTTCACATAACTCGGTAACTGGTTTTACTCCACGTTCTTCATGCATGATGTGGCGAGGGAGTTCATTAACTGGAGTTAATGCCTTACCTAAATCATGTACTAACACAGCAAATCGAACATCGAGCGAATAATTAGCCTTACAAGCTTGCTGTAAGGACATTAAGGTATGTATGCCACAATCTACTTCAGGATGATATTCAGGACGTTGAGGTACACCAAATAAAGCATCAATTTCAGGGAAAAGATGTTTTAATGCGCCACAATCACGCAAAGTTTGAAAATAAATATCTGCATGAGTTTCCATTAAAGCG
>DPVV01000071.1:6509-7000 GCA_003526525.1 Lachnoclostridium phytofermentans
TTCAGGATGATATTCAGGACGCTGTGGAACACCAAACAATGCATCAATTTCAGGGAATAGATGTTTTAACGCCCCACAATCACGTAATGTTTGAAAATAAATATCAGCGTGATCTTCTAAAAGTGCACGTGAAGTCTCTTTCCATACACGCTCTGGTGTTAATGCATCAAGCTCACCTGATTCAGCCATGGTTTGCATAAGCTGCATTGTCTCTGGCGCAATCTGAAAACCATATGAAGAATAGCGAGCCGCAAAGCGTGCAACACGTAAAACACGTAAAGGGTCTTCAGCAAAAGCTTCTGAAACATGACGCAAAGTTTTATTTTCTAAATCTGTTTGACCGCCATATGGATCATATAGTTTGCCATCTTGATCCATTGCTATGGCATTGATGGTTAAATCACGGCGAATTAAATCTTCTTCTAAACTTACTGTGGTATCAGTAAAAAATTGAAAGCCGTGGTAGCCTTTACCAGATTTTCTTTCAGTAC
>DPVV01000170.1:0-6177 GCA_003526525.1 Lachnoclostridium phytofermentans
CCTCTTGCGTAGATACCACTAATCCATCCCTTTTCATTTTGAAGGTTATTTAGTATAAATTGAAAGGTTGAGTAGGCACGGGTAAAGGCTTCTTCTTTATCTTCCAATAAAAAGGCATAATTGTTCATGCCTCCTCCAATCCAGCCTGCCTGAAAGCATTGTTGTGGGAACTTCCACACTGTGCCAACAGAATAATACCCCTCTTCCATAAAATTCTCTACCTGATATTTGTCTTTTATCGCTTTGTAGGCAGTATAAAAGGGAACCACATTAGTTAATCTTCCTGTCTCCATACAATTTCTTACGTTGTTGAAATAGGAGTAAAACTGAGACAGATTTTCTGCTTCAAACTGGTAAATATGAAAATCGAATGCGATTTTCTCCCCCTCTTCAAAGCATTTTCCTAAATCATCCGAAGGAGTCCTAGCGTCTGGATAGAAGCCTGAGCCATCTCTTCTTTCTCCAAAAAAATATTTTACTTCTTCTCTCACCGCGGGAAGTGATAAAGAAAATACCGCTGTTTTATGCTCTAAATTTTCTATGATAGAAAATCCGGTATAATCTTCTCCAACCTCTTGTGGTCCAAATAGCAAGATTCCTAATTTTTTATTTTCATCATAAAATCCAATTGCTGGTGTAGTCATATCGCCGGAACGAAGTTGGATTTTAGAATAATTTTCTTCCTTACTAAGATGAGGAATATTTGTAATTGTCTCAGGTTCTGTTAGTACTTTTTCCTTTTCTACCGCATTATAAGGAGGATATGCTAATACCTTACAATTAAAACGATTCCCGTTATAAACTGCACCGGGTGCAAATACATAATTTTCTCTTGACCAATCCTCTATCTCCATTTCAAAAGCAACTCCCGAAGGAGTGCTTAGCGTTTGTGAGAAGGAAACATCAATTCTTCCACAAATTTGCTCCTTTTCCGTCTTTATAGCCACATTGCCTTGACAAAAAAAATCAGAAAACCAAGCTTTGCTGTTACCGCTGCTTGCAACTTCATATCTTTGTTTTTTAATATTAATACTTTTTTCATAGCCACTGCATGATAGATAAAATTTCATAATAGTTCTCCTTTACGTGCCCTAGCACACATATAAATCAAGATGTTTTATAATTGCTTTTTATTTTTAACCTAACTCCCATCTACGTGCCTTACACATACATCAATCAGGATGTTTTATAATCCCTTTTTATCTTTAAAACAGGTGTATCACAAAAGTAATACACCCGTTTTTCATTCCTATCTTTATATTATTTACTAGCCTTCCATGCATCTATCTGTGCCTGTTTTTCTTTAATAATGTCATTTATTCCTGCATCTTCCAGTCTCTTTAACAATTCTGGAAGTATTTTCGCTGGATCTACAGAACCAGCACTTAAAGCTGGAACAAGTTCAGTAGTGATAGAAGAACAATTTGCTAATTGAGTTTTTACAGGTGTTGGGTCGAATGTAAAACCAGAAAGTGGAGATACATCTGCTTCTCTGTCAGCCTTAAATACAACTGTCTGGCTTTCTTTTTGTTTATCACCAGATTCATTTTTGTGATAAAGTGCTCTAGTGAAATTAGGGCTGTAAGATTGTCCAATTTGCCATTCGTTCCAGTTAAAATTAAATTTTCCTTCTACTTGAGTAAAGGCTCCATCTTCTCCATAGACATAGTCAACCCCTTCTTCTCCTTGAGTAATTAACATGTAAAGCTCATCGTCTGTATTAAGTAATTCAATTAATTGTACTGCTTTTTCAATATTTTTAGATTTCGCATTTACAGCAACCGCTGCAGTGGAACCAGCGTTTGCAGGAATCACTGTTCTAGATGTAGATACGGTTAATGCAGGTGCGTTCTCTGGAGTACACATAGACATCTTTTCAGTATCTTGGTTACCAGGGAAATCAACGCTATCTGGCCATCCCTGTGCATATTCAGCAACAAATTTCGCTGCTTTTCTATCAGGGGAGGTATCATTAATTGTTGCACCATCCGCTCTTACATATCCCTTGTCATACCATTCCTTCATGATGTTAACATATTCTTCAAATTCCGGTGTTGCAAATTGATTAATAACCGTATCAGGCTCATTAAAACGGATCCATCCAGGAGTTGTTACATCACCAATATTCTCCATATCCCACATAATTGGCTCATTTGCATAAAAGCTCCAGTAGGAAGATGTCTCCCAACCAATCATATCTGGATGTTTTTCAAGAGCCTTTCCAATAAACGGATCAATCATCTTCATTGCTTCTAACGGAGCTTTCCCTTTTACCGCTTGCCAGTCAAAACCTACTTCCTCCACTAGGTCTCTACGGAATTTTAAACCTTTTCTAGCAGCAGCTCCCCATTGCTGATAATTGACTGATGCGTAAATTTTACCTTTAATTGTAACTGCATCCCATAACCCTTTTGGTATACGTGAGTAGGTTTCAGGAGCATATTTAGGAAGAAGTTCTGTTAAATCAGCATACGCTCCTTTGCTAGCATTGTCAGCAAAATTAATGCCACCCCAGTTTGCTGTAAAACATAGATCCCATTTGTCACCAGAATTAATCATTAGGTTCATCTTATCTGCATAAGTGGAACCATCAATTAGTATTAAATCTAATTTAGCGCCGATTTTTTCACCAATAATCTTATTTGCTTTTTCCATAATGCGATCAAGGTCATTCACAGGACTATTCGACATATAAAAGGTTAGTTCTACTGGCTTTTCTGTGTCTTTGTTTTTATTGCCCTCTGTTACTGTTGGGTTCGTTTTGTTCCCTCCAGTATTGGAAGAGGTGCCCTCTGATGGGTTTTTAGGCCCACATCCTGAGAGCATTGCAGATGTAAGTATCACACCCGCTAAAAGCGTTGCAAGAATCTTTTTTCTTTTCATAAATATTTCCTCCCTTTTTAATTTTTTATAATTTTCCGAATCTCCGCCTATCTTGGATGATTCGGTAAATTTACTCTTTTACAGCTCCTATCGTTAAGCCTTTTTCAAAATACTTTTGTAAAAATGGATACAGCAATATAATAGGTCCAATAGCCAAAACACATGTAGCCATACGGGCACCTTCACTAGGAAGCATTCCAAGTGCTGCTTCCATGGACTGTGAGGCGTGGACATTGGCTTGTAAATATTCAATGTTATTCATTAGAGCCTGTAGTAAATACTGTAAGGTATATAGTTTCGATTTTTCTATGTATAAGGAACAAGTCATCCAGTCGTTCCAATAGGCGATTGCTACAAAAAGGCCTATCGTAGCTAGGGATGGTGTGGATAATGGTAGCACAATTTTATAGAACGTTTTAAACTCACTAGAGCCATCAATCCTAGCTGATTCTATTAGGGCATCTGGAATGGTCCTAAAAAAGTTTTTCATAATAAGGACATTGACTGCCGATACCACATTTACAATAATTAGAACCCAAATTGTATTCTTTAGATGTAAATACCTTGTCATTAATATATAATATGGAACCAAGCCACCATTAAATAGGACAGGTATATATACAAATAAAGAAATCCCCTTCCGATGTGTAACTTCTTTCCTCGATAAAGAATACGCCAGCATAGATGTAACAAATAGGTGTAAAATTGTTCCTAAACAAGTTACTAAAATAGTTACTCCATAAGCATTGAATACGGAAGTAGCACCACTAAACACATATCGATATGCCTTTACGCTAAATACCTGAGGTATAAATCTGTAACCATCAACCATTAAAGTACGCTCATCTGTGAATGATATGGCAACAACTAGGATAAGTGGTAAGATGCAAAGTAAACATAATAAAATAAATATGACATGAGTTGCTATTCTACCTGCTGATATTTTTATTCTTCTTGATTTCACAAACTCACTCCCTTTCTAGAATAACGCGCCATCTGGGTCGATTTTCTTTATGATAGCATTGGATATAAATACCAGCACGAATCCTACTGTTGACTGATACAACCCTACCGCTGATGTCATACCATAGTCATTCAGTTTTTTCAAGGAACGAAATACATAGGTATCAATAACATCGGTAGCTTTATAGAGGACACCTGCATCATGCGGCAAGGTGTAGTAAGCATTCCAATCACCTAAGCCTCCATTAAATAATTTTCCAACCCATAATAGTGATAATACGATGACTGTTGGCTTTATTAGAGGTAGGGTTATATTTTTTACTCTTTGCAACTTGGAGGCTCCATCAATCTGAGCAGCTTCATAATAATCTGGATTAATTCCTGCGATTGCTGCTACGTAAAGTACGGAATAATACCCGACATTCTTCCACAAATAAGCAAAGGGAAGTATGAATCTCCAATATCTAGGTTCACTATACCAAGCGATAGGTTTTCCTCCCATTTCTATCAGTATTCTATTCACAATTCCTCTATCTACACTTAATAAGCTAAATACTATGTACTGTATAACAATCCAAGAAAGAAATGTTGGTAAAAGAATGGCTCCCTTATAAATAGCAGAGACATATTTATTTTTAACATCTGTTAATAAAACTGCGAGTGCTACTGAACAAACTGTAACTAATACTGCTTGTAAAAGATTGTAGAATAATGTATTCATGGTAACTGTACGGGCAGTATCAGATTTAAAAAAGAACTCAAAGTTCTTAAATAATGGATTCACCCATTCACTTCCAAATATCCCATCGTTAGGATTATAATTTTTAAATGCTAACATAACGCCCGGCATAGGTAAATAAAATAAAACACTTATTAATAACAATCCCGGAGCCATCATCATGTAAAATGGCATTTGTTTTTTTATGGAACGTAGTCTTTTTTTATTCCTTACTGTTTTTACATTTTCATTTGTCAAAGTACTATCTCCCTTCTTGATATCACATTTCTACTCCATTGTATTCACAGAAGCTCTATTCTTCAACAAATATAAGTAACACTTTCATAGTTTTCCCTTGTTTTGCTTCTTTAAAAAATAACACTTTCTCCAAATTCCTTAGATAGAGCATAAAAAGATTGAATCAAAAAACTTTTATCGATATAATATTCCTAGGATTATTTGGAGGAGGGATCACATGCTTACCAGACATAAGGAACATAGTAGTCAAAGTTTTTTCAAAAAAGTTTTTTTGTCGTTTTTATTTGTATCCATAACACTTACTATTCTATTAACCACATTTTTAACGATAAATTATTTTAAGACTTCAGCTAATCTTGTTACTCGTTTAAACCATAATATGTTATCACAATTAAACTACAGTATTAACTACTTAAATGAACAATCGAATCGATTAAGTATTTCATTATCTAATGATAAAGACGTTATTGCCTTTTTAAATATGAAGCAAAAAAATAATTTGATTCCTGTGTTAGTGAATAATGCTTTAAACAAGCACATTGTTACTCTTGGTAATGTTGAGAGTATTTATCTTTATAACAGTGAATTGGATTTATTTTTCTCTTCAAAAAGTGGTGAGCAGCTATCTAGCGATCAATTTTCGGACAGAGAAATTGCAAGATTAGTTACTACGCCTGATTTTATAACTTCCTATAATGGAAAACCAATGATTCATCAAGTCCCTTTGCCTAATTCCTCAAGTACCGAAACTTGTACTTATATAGTTTTCGATAGCTATTCTAATAAATCTGATATTAAAAATGCTGTGATCATTAATATGCGTTTAAGCATCCTCACAGATTCAATTAAAACAATGAATCAATTCAAGTCAGACAGTAATATGTCCTATTTTGTGGCAGACAAAGATGGAACCTTAATCGACACTCCTTTAAGCCAGCCTTTTATTGATAAACAAAAAGTATTCTCTAGCTTACAAGCAAAAATTGCAACACAAAATGATGAAAATAAAAATCATTTTATTAACCTCGATCATAATCGGTACCTTATGTCGTATACCAATGACAATCCGAATGGATGGTATATCATCGGTCTTATTCCAACGAATATTATATTCAAAGATATCATTTCCTCTTCTGTATTAAGTGTTATTTTTGTAATATGTATTTTTATTCTATGTTTTATGGCATGTATTTTACTTGCTAGGGATTTAAATAACCCTATTATCATGATTACTAAGCTTATGACCGGACAATCCATTGACAAATCTTACATACCTAACTTTAAAACAAATGAATTAAAAACGATATGGTCAACATTTCATACAATGCAGGAGCAGAACAAGCGACTTGATAAGC
>DPVV01000170.1:6293-12516 GCA_003526525.1 Lachnoclostridium phytofermentans
GGTAAAGCAGGATTTACTAAATAGCTTGATTTCGGTGCATTCTATCTACTCTTTAGAAGTGGTCGCAAGTAAATTAGAACAGCTGAACTTATCCTACTTAGCTGGGTCCGGGCTTTGCATGGTTCTTTTAAAAATAGATAACTATAATACCTTCCTTCTTAACACCAATCAGCAAGAATGTTGGGCTCTTAAATTTACTGTTGTTAATATTGCAGAAGAGATTTCTTCCGAGCACTATACCTGTGATGTTTTTAGTAGTGATTCTGATAAGTTTGTATTGCTTATAAAATGTGATGAAACTGCGGATTACAAGGAATTTCAAAATCAATTAGAACCAGTACTTAGGTCTATTCAGGAAAATGTAAAAAAATATATTTCTTTATCCTTATCCATAGCATATAGTACTCCTTTTAAAGGTTTAGAACATCTGCCAATGATGTATTCCAACATGAAAAACTCTATCCTACTAAAGCTTCGCTATGGCCATCAATCCATCATCTCCCCATACATGGCAGATGAAATTGATACCGATAATCTTATGATTCCTGTTAATCAGTTTGATGCATTGATTGGAAAACTCTTAGAAGGTAAGCTAGACGCAAGTAAACAAGCTTATGAAAAAATATCTACCCAGCTTTCTACCTATAATTACGATGAAGTGATGACTAACCTAATTCATCTAATATATAATATCTACACCTCGGTTGTGGTGAAATACCCCACTCTTAAGGAGTACGCAACCCTGATGGTAAAACATTTCATGGTAGAACTGCAGAATATAGAAGTCGTAGTCGACGTTGACAAGTTAATGAATGATACCATAGAATCCCTATGCCAAAAGGTAACTAATACTAAGAATAATTCTGAATATCAAAGCAAAGATTATATTATTAAGTCTATCTGTGATATTATTGAAAAAGAGTACTCCAATTACGAAATCTGCTTAATTTATATCGCTGACAAATTAGGACTATCCCCTAATTATATTGGCCATATTTTTAAAAGTGTTAAAGGTAAATCAATCGCTCAATACATACAAGATTTAAGAATTGAAAAATTAGCTTATTATTTAAATCATTCCTCTTTATCCTTAGAAGAGATTCTTGATAAGGTTGGCTTGGAAAAAAATAATTATTTTTATACCCTTTTTAAGAAGCACTTTGGGGTATCCTTAAGTGAGTATCGGCTAAATTTAGTAAACAAAGGCTTATAACCTGAGCTTTGCTCCGATACATTAGACAAAAGGAGCTGTTGCAAAATTAATATTTAAACCATAACGTGTAGGAGAAAAAAATACCCTCTACAGTATCTGGAATAAAGAATTCTTTTTGCAACAGCCCCTTTTTGGTTCTTTATCGTATCCAAGACATATTACAGTAATTGCTTTATCGTATTCAAGAACATATTACAGTAATTGCTTTATCGTATCCAAGCACATATTACAGAAATAGTTTCATTAGGTGCCGATTTTATTTTGTAGCTTCCTACTGCTGCTGGTATAATGAATGTCTCCGCATAGTGGACAGTAAATGGTTCAAATTCTTCCTTCATACTTTCGATTACTGCAAAAGAACCCTCTACTAGATTTAAAACTTGTACACTATCATTCATTTCCAAAGAAACTTCTCCTGTAACAGTATAACGATGTGTTTCGATGGATTGTCTTCTATGTAACCCCGTTTTTTCGTCCAAGAATCCTTCTCTTTGCATACATACTTCTTCTTGATTTACTAAATTCTCTTCTACCCATTTAAGATTTCGATCCCACTGGATGTTTTTCATACCATGCTCAATATGGATAGGTCTTGGTAATCCATCCAGACCAACACGACCCCAGTCCCAGAGCTTAAACGTAAATATATAAGGGGTAGCACTAATTTCTAAAACCATAGTATCTGCACAAGAACAGTGAACGGTTCCTGCCGGAATTAATAGATGATCATGCTTTCCTACAGGAATTTTATTGGCATACTTATCTGCATCAAATACTATTTCTCCTGCTTGCGCTCGCTCTAAATCTTTTTTCATTTCTTCAGTATCTACATTATCTTTTATGCCAAGATAAGCATGAGCCCCTGCTTTCGCATCTAGAATATAATAACTTTCATCCTGAGTGTAATGCATTCCAAAATTCTCTTGTATGTAATCCGTCAATGGATGCACTTGAAGAGATAAATTTCCTCCTCCCATAGTGTCCAATAAGTCAAAACGGATAGGAAATTCCGCCCCGAATCTTCCATGGACTCTATCTCCCAATACCTCGCGTGGCTGATATAGCGTTAAATCCATACATGGCAATTGAATGACCACGGAACCATATTGAAGGTTGATACTATTTTCCTCTGGAACTCCGTCAAAGCTCCATGCATAATTTCCCATCGCTGGATCTAGACCAAAAACATCCTTCATCCATTGTCCACCCCAAACACCCGGATCAAAATATGGCTGCATACGGAAAGGCTGCTTACTTAGCTGCTTAAGCCCTTCACAAAATGCTTTTCCAGTTATCATAACAGGATGATTCTTTATAGTGGTATCTACCACATAATCAAACGTTTCAAACAGTTGTCTCTTATGTTTATCAGCAAGTCTCCATTCAATAAAGAATCCCATCTTGTACTTTGTTAAAACAGCATCTTTTTCATTTGCTATGAGCCAATTGGACATCCCTTTTCGATATCTAAGCTGTATTTCCCACCTTGTCATATCAAAATAAAGCAATAAATCGCCTTTTGTAATAAGAGAGGCACCTACACCTATGACAAGTAACATCCCTTCCTGGTGGCTTACTACTTCTTCCTTTGCTTTCTCCAATCTTTCTGGATTAAAACAATCTGTCAGACTTTTGTGGGTCATGATACCAAAAACACGATCCTCCGTGATAGAGTCTCTAAATATATTAAGTATTTTATCCCTTTCCCACATGCAAGTCTCAGTGTCTATTACTTTTACTATACCACACTTCTTAATTTCAGCTAAAATCTCTTCCTTATCAGCTCCTGGATAAAGATCACATACTATTACTTGCTTTTTACTTTCCTCCCCCTCTATCCTACTATTTATTTCCTTTCGTATATTATCATATCTAGAAAAGGCAAAACTGTCATAACCTAGTATTTTTTTCTTAGGATTTAAGTCATAATTATTGTATTTTTGATACATGTTATACACATCCTTCCTTGTATTATTTAGCTATAACTCCACGGAATACTTATATTTATCTCCCGGATAGTAGCAAATCGTATATTCAATAATTTCATTTTGATTATCAACGGTTTTTCTGGTTCGTTTAAACACGGGCATAGTTTCTTTAATTTGAAGCATTTCACTGATTTCATTGCTTGCGCTTACCGCTTCTAGAGTATCCTGTCCTTTTACGATTTGAACGCCATACTCTTCTTTCAATAATTGATATAAGGAGTTTTTATACAATTCATTATGCAAAGGATATTCACGATTTCCATTTAAATAGGTTATGGAATATACAATCGGGGTATTCTTTACACATCGAACCCGGACTAATTTATAACATTTTTCCTGTTCTTTAATACCTAGGTTTAGTGAGACAAGTTTGCTAGCTTTTTCTTCGGAGAATACACAATAACTGGTTTCCATCGTTGTACCTTGTTGTTTCATTTCCTCTGAAAAACTTATGACACGTTTTAAGTTTTCATCAATCTTTTTAAAAACTACAATTGTACCAATTCCACGGTGGCAATCTAAATATCCATCATTGACTAAATTGCTAATGGCTTGTCTTACAGTGACACGACTAACATCGTACATTTCCTGCAATTGTTTCTCCGTGAGAAAAATATCCCCTTTTAAATATTCCCCATCCTCAATTTGCTCCCTTATCCGTTTTTCCAATTGACGATATAGCGGCACTGCTCCTCTTTTGCGATCCAACATATCGGTCACCCTTCCTAAAATGCTGTATATAGTCCTTCTATAATCTTTTTTGATGTGTTAACTTCTAAGTATATTTTTATATTTAATTTTCTACAATACTCTTCTAAGGCTTTTCCGAAATAAGAAAAGCTTTTTGAGATTTGCCCAGCAAAAATTAATCCATCTGGCTGAAATTTTATAAGATACTCACGGATTGCATCTTCTATATTTTTCCCAAATTCCAGGAAGGCTTCTTTTGCTGCTTCGTTATTACTTTCTGCCAGCAAAAATAACTCTGCCCCATCCATAGACTTCTTACAGTACTGAACTGCCAGCGCCTCCAGTCCTCTAACGGAAATATAATCATCTATCCTTCCATCTTTAAATGGCGCATCATAAATCCATCCATTCTGAGGCATACCATACTCTGCTTGTTTTAAAACTTTTTTCCCTCTTGTAAAAGCAGAACCTGCACCTGTCCCTATACACAAGTGCATTAATTTGACTTCTGAAGAGAGGGATAGTCCGTTACAAATCCCTAAGGCAAACCCTTCCACATCATGAAGAAAACGAAATGGACAATTTTTAAGCTTGGGATAAATACTACAAATTTCATCTTCTATCCTAAGGTTATATATAGCATCATATTTATCCAATCCTCTTATTTTGCTTATTCCTTTTTCATAATCAAAAGGTCCCGGAAACGCCATTCCAATTCCTGAGATGACATACGCCTCATCTTCTATAGTCTCTTCTAACTCCATAATTATTTCTTTAAAATTTGAAAAGATGATTTCCTTGGACTCTGTTGCTCTTGAAGGGTAGGAATATATTTGATCTTTATATAATTCCCCAAACTCATTCAGAATTCCAGCTTTAATCTGTGTTCCACCCACATCAAACATAACATAATATTTCATCTTTTATCCTCTTACTTGTCTATATAAAATCCTAAAACACCTTCGTTGGTAGCTTCACATTTTATAAAAGATTCTTTTGGCGTCTCATTTTCTGTTACAAGGATGGAGTAAGCAAATTCATAGAACCCTCCAAGATCCGCTTTAAAATTAGTTTCCCAATAGTTGTTCATAATCCAAGAGTACGGTGTTTCTCTATTATAATCCACATCTTCACCGGTACATAATTCGATTGGTTTACTTTCTAAATCTCCAAAAGTTATTAATGGTGCATCTTTAATACTAATAATAACATTCGACTTTTCACCATGGAGCACAATTCCATTTTGAATAAGGTAAAATTCTTTATTGCTTCCAGGTAACTGGTCAATACCGGGACGAATAATACATCCTGTTTTATCAACATAAGTTGATTCATTTTCATTGGTTGTAAACGGAAGTGCTACATAAAGATTTTCTGGTTCCCATATACTATGTTTATGAATACGGACCATAGCATCAATTTGAGGCATTTGTTTATATATTTTTAAAAATACGGAATACGTTCCGGTACCTTCTAGTTGATAGTCTAGTCTAAGAGCAATAAATACCTCTCCATTCTCTACTACTCCAATATCCGTAAGGAAACTATAGTATCTCTTCGTAGACTCTGCTTTTCGATTTCTTCCCATTCTTCTTCTGGTATCACAAAAATCTCCTTTTATTGGTGTTATCTCGTATATCCCGGAAAAAGGTGCAATATCCATATCTCTTACTATATTTTCATTGGTAGCTTTGTTAATAATTTTTTCAATTCCCTTCTTCAGTGAAAATTGAATTATAAAATCGTTCGTTTCAACTTTTCTAGTGCTTTCTTCATATGTATTGGACAAGATAATATCTTCAATGCCTTCAGCACCAATATGGGCATGATTTTTTATCGTTATTTCTTTTGGCTTTATTCTGCGAATCGAAAGCTCTCTCTCTTCTTTTGCCTCTAAGGATACCATGACTTCTATTTCAAATGCTCTTGGGATTCGCACCACTTGGGATGGTAGCACCTTTCCTGTTATTGAATCAACTACTTCAAAAGGCACATCAAGCCCAAAAGAAACTCCATCTAAGTACTCCCATAATTCCACATAGATAACTGCTTTTGTTCTTAGAGGTATCTCATGTGGATTGATTACTCTAAAATGCTGAGGTCGGAAGTTCTTAATGGATACTTCGCCCTTCTTAGCCAAAATCTTGTCTAGATTTTTTGAAGCATAGGTATTTCCATTAATTGCGTAAGCAGTTTTTTTCATCTCAAGCTCTCCAACTAATGTTTCCCATGGCTCAGATATAGAAGAGGAATAACCCCATGTGTGCTCTGCATAAAGCATTAGATTTTCTGATGCCTTTTCTACTAATTCTAGATCTCCAAGATCGGTTTC
>DPVV01000240.1 GCA_003526525.1 Lachnoclostridium phytofermentans
CAACCATAAGAACTTCCTTTGTCTTATAATCCTGCGTTACAACAGGAATCAATCCTTGTTCATTTAGCTTAAATTCAGAAAATTGCAGATTACTTCGAAACGAATTCATTTCAATTCCCGCATCTTCTAATAATCTCTTAATTTTATAGATGTCCTTATTTTCGTAATAATCAGTTGCAACACCAAGCACATTCTTTGTTTTCATCAAGGTTTCCATATCATTACGTAACAAACTATCTCTGATATAGACTGGGTATGGAGCCGTCTCAATCTTTTCTAAGATGCTCTCTGTCATGTAGACATGTTTGATAAGTACCGCATCCATACCCAGAGGAAGGATATCTTTAATTAAATCTTCTCGTTGTAGGATGCCATCATTTTTTTCGGCACTCGCATCAAACTCTAATATAATTTTATCTTTACCAAAACGGTCGGATCCTTCTTTTAAGATCGAGATGTCTGTCAGTTTACAATAAGGCAGTACTACCTTAGTAGCTCCTGTATAGAATGCTTTTTTAATATCTTCAAAACGCTTTGCACAGTATCCGATCATGACTGGTATCTCTATCTTCTTCACAATGGTTTTCACAGTGAATAGAAATTCTTCTCGTTCCTTCTCTAAGATCGAATAGTTATAGATCAATAATTCATCTGCACCGTTTTGTTCATAGGCTAGAGCTCGGTTTATTACACTTTCTTCTAACTCATTTTCTGCATTGATGTAAGCAATAATTTTTTTATACATAGCAAATCTCTCTTTCTTCTGTCATACAAGGAATCGTACATTTCTCTACTTTTCCTTGTCAAGAATAGGTTACTACTCGAACAGTCTGGTCGCTTCCTCTAGCTCAATTCTTTGTTCGTATAACGCTTTACCAATAATTGCTCCAGATACATTAATTTTGTAAAGCGCCTCTAGATCTTTCATTGAGGATACTCCGCCCGAAGCGATAATATTAAGACCAGTCGAATCGACCATCTCTTTCGTGTGTTCTATGTTTGGTCCTTGTAGCATGCCATCTTTGGAAATATCCGTGTAAACTATCGTGGATACCCCAAGCTCTTTCATCTCAAGAGCTAGAGAAACTGCATTATAATTACTAACCTTTTCCCATCCTTCTATTGCTACCATACCTTTTTTTGCATCAATTCCGATCACTATTTTATCTGCTCCAAAGGTATTAATGATTTCTTTCACAAATTGTGGATTTCCCACAGCTTTCGTACCAATGATAACACGGCTTACTCCGAGATTTAACTTATGCTCTATATCCTGAATGGTTCGGATACCACCTCCAACCTGTATCGGTACCGAAACAGTCTGAACGATTTCTTTTATTACTTCATCATTCATGCTATGGCCAACCAAGGCACCATCCAAATCTACAATATGAATGTATCTTGCTCCTTGACGTTCCCACTGCATGGCTATGTTAGCAGGAACATGGGAATACACTTCTACATCATGAAATTGTCCTTGTCTTAATCTAACACACTGTCCATTCCGAATATCAATTGCTGGATATAATCTCATTGTTGTCTCCTATCTGCCGTCATTTGGCTAACTATTTTATTCTACTGTTCCTTTGGTGGATAATACACCTTGTATTCTAGAGTCAATACCACTCGCTTCATCCAGTGCCTTTGCGAATGCTTTAAACATAGCTTCTACTATGTGATGATTGTTATCACCATCCATTTGTTTTATATGAAGATTCATGCCAGCACTATAAGAGATAGCATAAAAGAATTCTTTAACTAACTCTGCATCCATATAACCTAACTTTTCACAGGTTAATTGTGCCTGATAATTTAAATATGGGCGTCCAGATAAATCAACTGCACATAAGATTAAGGTTTCATCCATGGGAAGCAAAAAAGAACCATATCGACGAATCCCAATTTTTTCATCAAGCGCTTGCTTGATTGCCTGCCCCAGAACAATTCCAGTATCCTCTACGGTATGATGAGAGTCCACATAAAGGTCTCCCTTTACATTAACCGTTAAGTCAAAAAATCCATGTTTTGCAAAGCTTTGTAACATATGATCGAAGAATCCAATCCCTGTATCTATCTCAGCTATCCCAGTCCCATCCAGATTTAACTCTAATGTAATATCCGTTTCCTTCGTTTTTCTAGTAATTTCAGCTGTACGGTTCATATTAACCTCTTTTCTGCACTGCCATCTAATCTATCGCTTGTTGTCGCAGTGTGGACACAAGCTTATTCTAATCTAGTTATAGAATTTCTTAGGCGGTGTCCTTTAGCGCCTTAGAAATTCTCTTCACGCTTCAAATCTTACCGCTATTGAATTAGCATGCGCTGTTAGTCCTTCTGCTTTAGCAAACGTAACAATATCCTCGTAGACAGGCAAAAGGGCTTCTCTTGAGTAAGAAATGATGCTAGATTTTTTAATAAAATCATCTACACTGAGTGGTGAAAAGAATTTTGCGGTTCCATTCGTTGGCAGTACATGGTTAGGTCCTGCAAAATAATCTCCAAGGGGCTCAGAAGAATATTCTCCGATAAAGATAGCACCAGCATTCTTAATCTTTGTCATTACTTCAAATGCATTCTTAGTCATAATCTCAAGATGCTCCGAAGCAATCTCATTTGCTGTATCAATTGCTTCATTTAAGTTTTTCGCAACCAAAATATATCCATAGTTATCTAAGGAGGCACGAATAATATCACTTCGATTCAGAACTTCTAAGAATCCGTCTACTTCATCCGATACTTCCTTCGCAAGTGATTCACTTGTTGTAATTAGAATAGAAGAAGCAAGCTCATCATGCTCTGCTTGCGATAAAAGATCTGCGGCAACAAATCTAGGATTGGCAGTTTCATCAGCAATTACAAGAATTTCGCTCGGCCCAGCGATAGAATCAATACTAACATTTCCATAAACAGCTTTTTTTGCAAGCGCTACATAGATGTTACCAGGTCCAACAATCTTATCTACTTTTTTTATTGACTCCGTTCCATAAGCAAGTGCAGCTATTGCTTGTGCACCACCCACTTTATAAATTTCAGTTACCCCTGCCTCCTTCGCTGCAACTAAGGTACCTGGATTTATATTACCATCAGCACCTGGTGGGGTTGTCATAGCAATTCTTCTAACACCAGCAACTTTTGCAGGCAACACATTCATTAATACAGAAGATGGATATGCAGCCTTTCCTCCTGGAACGTAAACACCTACTGCATCGATTGCTGTTACCTTTTGTCCAAGAATAATACCACTAGGTTCACTGTCAAACCAGCTATATTGCTTTTGTTTTTGGTGATAGGCCTCAATGTTTTGTATGGATTTACGGATAACTTCAAGGGTTTTGGTTGGTATCTGTTCATATGCCTTTGCAATTTCTTCTTCCGATACCTGTATCGTTTCCTTGGTAATAGTAGCTTTATCAAACCGTAAACTATAATCAAATAAAGCCTCATCACCACGTTTTTTAACTTCAGAAATAATGCCGGAAACTTGATCTTCATATTCTCTATATTGATTCGGACTACGTTTTAGTAGATTTTCCAATATATTATTTTTTGTAGATTCATTCAATTCGATAATTCTCATTTTAATAATCTTACCTTTCCATAGCCTGCAAA
>DPVV01000373.1:0-814 GCA_003526525.1 Lachnoclostridium phytofermentans
TTTCTGGTAGCATTCTTTCGTTTCTGCTTCTTCACACATTGACGAGACGATATCTCGTAACTTGTTTTCTAAATAATCCTGTGGAACGCCTTCTTCGTTATAAAGGATAAATAGATTTCTCAAAGAGGGCACTAGGCTTGCCTGCATGCCTTTTTTTAACATTGCGGGTATATTCGTTATGAACGCATTTGTCTTATTCTGTACAGTAGTAGAAGGAGCATAGACCTGCCCTTCAAGAAAAAATTTTGATCTACATAGTATTAGATTATTTCGTAGCGTGAATCTAAGTTTTTGAGCCATCTCCCAAATCTCATGAAACAGAATGGAAGAAATAGATGCACAAAAAGTAATGTCTATCTTCCCCTCTAGTTTAGAAGTGAGAGTGTGGTGCAGAGATTTCCCACTATTTGATTTGGTAGCAGAAGTTATAATTACTTTACAATTAGGGAATTTTTCATCAATCACCCACCATGCAGTATTAGGAAGAAGAGCATCTTGTAAGGTATGATGTAAGTCTAGATGTTCCCATAACGTATGAATCTCATCCATGTGAAGTATATTGCTACAGTTCTCGTATAGGTTACCAAGACACACAAGATACATATAAAAACGTTGATTCTTAAACTCATAAGGCAGTGTCTTACTATTTGCCTTCCCTGATAATTGATTGGTTATAATATGACAGGTAGTATCTTGATAGGATTTTTCTAAGCTTTCGTAGATTTTTTGGGAGGTTTCTTCCAATGTTTCAATCTTAATTGGTTTAAGAAGGTAATCCATTACACCATAACGGATGGATTGTTGTGCATATTCA
>DPVV01000373.1:861-6806 GCA_003526525.1 Lachnoclostridium phytofermentans
ATTGTTGTGCATATTCAAATTCATTATAGCCACTGACGATGACGATCTTTAAATTAGGATTGAATTCTTTTGCCTCTTTCGTTAGTTCTAATCCATCCATCATAGGCATTCTAATATCAGTAAATAAGATATCTGCATGATATTCTTTAATTAAATCAAGAGCATCTTTACCGTTGGTTGCCGTACCTACAATGTGAAATGGTAATGATAGCGATTTAATTTTACTAACCAAGTTATCTAAGATTGGTATTTCATCTTCAGCTACAACAACCTTATAGGATCTGTTTGTTATCATTTTGTAATCCTCCCTCTATTTTACCTCCAATGGTTATGGTTGCTCCAGAGTCTTCATTGTTCCGAATTTCAAAAATAGTATCGTCTTTGTACTGTATTTTTAGGCGGTAATAGATATTAAAAAGACCAATTTTATGATTGGATGAAAAACTAAATTGATTATTTTTTATTATCTCATTATATTCAGATAACACTTCTTCTTTAAATCCAACCCCATTATCTGTAACGGAGATGGTCCAATGCTCAGCGTCTATCGTACCATTTACCGAGATTAGCCAAGGGGACCGGATATGAAACGCATATTTAAAACAATTCTCTATTAATGGATGGAGTAATAGTTTTGGTATAGTAAGTTCATAGAGAGCATCTGGTAGTGTTGTGCTTACTTTAAAATGATCAGGATATCGATATTCCATCAAGGACAGGTATTTATCAACATATTCTAATTCACATCTTACGGTTACCAAGGAATGATTTTCTATTGTGACATAACGAAGCATACTAACGAGACTGTCACACATATGTACGATGTCTGTATTACCACTATCCTCTGCTTTAATACTTATTACGGTGATTGTATTATATAAGAAATGTGGGTTCATTTGCGCTTGTAAGGCAATCATTCTTGCCTGAATTTCGCTTGATTTTGCTAATACAGTCTGGCTTAAAGAATCTTGTAAACGAGAAACCATCTCTGCATAAGCTTCACTTAGCATAGTCAACTCATAAGTGAAAAGCTCTTGTTTTGTTTCTTGTTGCTTACTTAAGTCATTTAAGTTTAAATTGCTAATGGCATAATGTATTTCTTTGATTGGCTTTGTTAGTTTTCTTGCAATAATATAACTTAAAAATAAAGTAATTAGCAAGACAAGGATACCTAAGCATAGTATAATATTTCTAAAGGTGATAACAGGTTGTAAGAGCTGATCTCTTGTTTGAGAAACAACAACAGTCCAATTAGAATAATCGGATTTAGAGAATGCAATTATTTCAGCTCGCTCCTTCCTTTCTATGGGCATAGTTCCAAAACTATTCTTGCATTGTTTGGTTTTTTCATAGTAATCGAACGTGTTTGTTTTAACAGCCGGATAGATTTGATTTCCATGTTCATCAAATACATAAGAATGAACGGAGACCTTAGTGGAAGCATTTTGAATTAGAGTCGCTTTTTCAATATGCTTAGCAAAGGTTTCATAAGTGGCTTGGATTTCTACTATACTATCATATTTTGCACCAAAGACTTCAGAGAATGACCTAGCAATAGAGATAGGTAGATGCTCCTGTAAAGTCTTGTCTTCAACAATAGGAACAATGTACAATCTACCGCGTAAATCAAGACAAGAGGGGAACCAATCTCTATTTTTAATATTCTCCTTATCCATGACACGAATATCAAATTTATTGCCAAATTCAACAAAGTTTCCGTTCAATCCTATCAAATTGATTTGATACTCCAAAGTAGAACCGGTGGTCGTTGATAATAAGTTAAATAGTTTGGACTTCTTATTTAGTAAATTATAATTACTGGAATTCAAATCATAAAAAGAACTCTTAATCGGTTCGGATGAAATAATCCGATTCGCTAAGGAATTCATATTTTTAATCTCGGAGTCAAGATATTGAATGGTATTGATAGAAAGCTGTTGTAAAGACTCCGAAGCTCTTTGCTCTAGCAGTGTAGAGGCATATCGATAAAACAGGGTTGCAAGAAGCGTTATTAAAGTTACGATAATGGTGGAATAACAAAAAAATAAGCGAGAACGTATAGTTGAAAATAACTTCATATTTCACCTCGTCAAACAATGCTTTTTGTACAGAAACAGTAAGAAAACATAAGATTAGTATAGCATAGTGCTAGAAAGCTCACAAGTAAAGGTGTGACATTTGAACAAAAATGTATAAAATAATTGTTCAGTTTTCTCCACATATGTGTGCATGAAAATGTATCTGATTTTATCTGAAAATCATTTATGATAAAGCTGTCAATACACAGAAAGGGAGGTACATAGATGAAAAAGAAAGTATTTAAAAAAGTTTTATGTTGTGCTTTGGTTATTTCAATGGTATCAGTTCTGGGAGGATGCGGCAAGGAGAAGGCAGAAAAAAGTAATGTGGGAAGCAAGGAACCAACTGCAACCCAACAACCTACGAAAGAGGCAGAAAATCAAGGGGATAAAAAAGTAGAAGGTGTTACGTTAAGTTTTATGGCATCTCAGAACTGGGTGAACAAAGGTTCCAGTGTAGATGATGAGCTTAACAAAAAGTTTGAAGAAGAGACCGGAATTAAGATTGACCTACAAGTTGTTCCAGATGATCAGTATGTAAATGTTTTAAAAACCAAGTTAGGTACTGGTGAGGTACCGGATATCTTCATGGTATCTGGTGGAGTTGGTGCACAGAAGTTCATGCCAGAAACATACTTTGCAGACCTTTCAAGTGAAGCTTGGGTATCCAGATATGTTGACTATGCGAAACAGGGTACGAGTATCGATGGAAAGATTATGGGATTTATGAGATGGAATGTAGATGGCTGGGGTATTTTATATAATAAGGACATCTATAATAACTTAGGACTTCAGGTTCCAAAGACGTATGAAGAGTTTACAGCAAATTGTGATACTTTATTAAAGAATGGAATTATTCCTGTTTATGAAAGCGGTAAGGAATCCTGGCACTGGGCTATTTGGCTATCAAACTTTGGACCTTACGCTGCAACAAAGCATCCAGATTTATATTCAAAATTAAATAATAATGAGATGAAGTTTGCAGAGGTACCTGAGTTTGAGCAATTCTTAGCTGAATTAAAAGAATCCTATGACAAAGGTTACCTTGGTCAGAACAGTTTAGCAAATACATGGGATGCTGCTTATGAGTCACTTGGTACAGGAAAATCAGCAGGCTATGTAGCTTATCAGTCTTATCAGAATGAAGTAAAAGAAAAATACCCTGACAGTACAGCAGATACTTGGGAAATGTATCCGATTCCATTTGTAGAAAATAATGTATATTCTCACTCCGCTGGTGGTAATATGTGTGTTGCTTACAAAGATTCCAAAAATCTTGATTATGTAAAACAATTCTTTGATTTCTTAGCAAGAGAAGATAACTTAAATACATACTATAAAGGTAGACCTGACATTCAATCTAACCCTTCCTTTGTAGACGTGGAAGGCAAAGCTACAGCAGCTGGAAAATCAATCGTAGCAAATACACCAGGTGGTTCTGGAATGGATATGGAATATGGAGTATTATATTGGGATAATACCATTGTTGGACAGTATATTCAGGAAGTCTTATTAGGATCTCTTACACCAAAGCAAGCGCTTGAAGCAATTGATATGGACCGTCAGAAGATGTTTGATGCAACCAATGATTAATAGTTTGTTATGGATGTGGTAAATAGTTATTAGAACAGCATAAATATTTAAAAGTAATTAGAGCAAACGATAGGGGGATGGCACATTCCTAAGGTCAGTGTCGTCCCCATTTCATAAGAGGTGAAGTTGGTGAAACGAAATAAAACTTACAGCAAACTATACATAATGCCTGCATTTATAATATTCTTCACTTTATTCTTGCTACCTAGCATTATTGGCTTATTCTATTCCTTTACTAATTGGAATGTAATGAGTGAGCATATTAAATTTATTGGATTTGACAATTATAAAAGTATTTTTTCAGATAAGAGAATGTTACATGTCTTTGGAAATACATTTTTTTATGCGATATTAACGTCTTTATTAAAAGGAGCATTTGGTCTTCTCTTAGCATTAGCGTTAAATAGGGAAATTAAGACTCGAAATTTTTTGCGTACCATATTCTTTCTACCAATGATTCTATCGAACTTGATTGTAGGATTGGTATTCCAGCAAATTTTTCATCCAGATACAGGAGTGTTGAATCAATTTCTTAATCTGATTGGAATTACTTCTAATATTGGTTGGATTATAGAGCCTAATCTGGTTATGTGGTCTTGTGTTGCAATAGAGGTATGGAAGGCATCTGGTTTTAACATGGTAATCTTTCTTGCTGGTTTACAGTTGGTGCCAAAGGAAATGTATGAGGCGAGTGAGGTGGATGGTGCGAATGGATGGCAGAAATTTAAAAGTGTTACCTTACCATTTATCATGCCTTCTGTTATGATTAATATGTTACTCAATGTAATTTCTGGTTTAAAGGTATTCGATGTTATCTTTGCATTAACCAATGGTGGTCCGGGTAGAGCATCTGAAGTTGTTAATATTACGATATTTAAATCCTTCTCTATGGGGAATTATGGCTATGGTACAGCTCTAAATACGATAATGTTTATTATCCTAGCTATTATCTCAGTCAGTGTTATTCAATTCTACACGAAGAATGAGGGGGTGGAATAAATGAAGAAAAAGCAACGAATTTTAAACCTTATGTTAGGAATACTTTTATGGTGTTTTAGTTTACTTATCATTATTCCACTGTTCATGATTGTATTAAATTCAGTAAAAAATGTACCCGAATCAGCAGTCATGAGTTTAAAGTTGCCAACAGAATTTCATTTTGAAAATTTTTTAGTAGTATTAAAGGACGATAAGTTACTTCGTTCCTTTCTCAACAGTTTTCTGTTAGTAACAGGATCTTGTACAATAACTTTATTAGTATCATCTCTTGCTGCTTTTGTGTTGGTAAGGGACCGAAGTAAATCCAATCGTTTTATATATATCTTATTTTTACTTGGTTTGGTGGCACCAATTAATTATATTGCTACGGTAAAGGTACTACAGTTATTGCACATTATTAATACGTACATAGGAGCAATACTACTATATACGGCACAGTTTATTCCATTTACTGTATTTATATATTATGGATTTATTGGTAGTATTCCACGGAATCTAGATGAAGCTGCAATGATTGATGGCAGCAGGGGAATTAAGTTGTTTTTTCAAATCATCTTTCCATTGTTAAAACCTGTTACTATGACTGCGGTTGTTATCAATGCACTGAATTGCTGGAATGACTTTATTGTCCCACTATACTTCTTAAATTCCTCTGATAAATGGGGCGTTGTAATGAGAATGTATAACTATTTTAGTCAGTTCGTGAGCTCTTGGAACCTAGTTTGTTCTGTGATGATTGTTACAATGCTTCCAATTATAATTCTCTATATTATAGGGCAGAAATATTTAATTTCTGGTATGACAGCGGGAGCAGTAAAGGGTTAGTTAAGAATAATGTAGCACCATAATTAAAGCCGTATGCTTTGTTTTATGGTGCTTTTTGTTTCACATAAGAGACTTTTTCGTTTCCCAATCCCGTACACAAAATGTGATATTCTCACGTTCTTTTATAAGTAGGGATTGTAATAATATTCATAATATGGTAATATTATGGTAGTAAATTTTGTTAAAAATTTATCAAAATTTTAAGGAGGATTTTATGAAAAAAATACTTGTATTACTTATGTGTCTTGTATTAGCAATGGGGGCATTTACAGCTTGTGGTAAAAAAGATGCTAAGACTAATGTGGACACAGGAACAAAAGCTAAAGTTAAAACAGGTTTAGCAGTAATTACATCAGCTGGCTCATCTAAAGATGCTGGTGATGCCGATGGACTTGCTCAAGCAGATTCTACTGCAGCAGCAGTTATCGTTGATGAAAAAGGCGTAATCGT
>DPVV01000375.1 GCA_003526525.1 Lachnoclostridium phytofermentans
AGTTTCTTGAAAACAAGTGGTTTTTTATGGAGAGTTTTAGAATTAGAGGTATAGGGAATTGATTTAAGAATTGGAGGTTGAGTATGGGGGAAAGGTTAGAAAAGGGTTCTCTAAAATTTAGAGATATCATTGTCATTGCAGTTTTAATCCTGGGTTTATTTCTAGTAATCTTTTGGAAACCATTAAGACTCGATCGTTATTCTGTATTACCAAGTAAAATAGATTGGGTTGACTGTATTAAAGTGAATGATAGAATGTATTTTAACAACTCATTTCCAAGAGAAGAGGTTGATTTAACAGAGATTGGTGAAGAGCTTGGTAAGGTGAAATTTACCGTTTCTAAAAATGTAGATAATCCAAGCTATAAATTCAGAAACTTTGATGCTACTTATTTAGAGAAGGGTACAAGATTATATCAGATTTTAAATACAGAGGATTCTATAGCAGCCTTGATAGAAGGTAAATATTATCGATATCAAAATAAATGAGATTCGAAATTTTGATGTCCAAACAGAAAATTGTGTTCAGGAGAACTGTTGTAACGATATGTTTCTCGGAGATATCGAAATATTAGAATTAGGTAAAAATTATATGTTGTTTACATAATCAGATAAGGGGAACTTCGATTATTTATATTTTAAGGAGCGATTAGATGAAAGTAGAACTAAAACAAGTTACCGCAGATGAAAAAGAAATACTTAAAAACTTATTAGAAAAATATGACTATGAATTTTCTCAATGGGATCAACGTGATGTAAATAAATTAGGGCTTTATGGTTATGAATATCTTGATTATTATTGGACAGAAAACAAGCGTTGGGCCTATTTTATCTTAGTTGATGATAAATTAGCTGGATTTGCAATGGTTATTGATCTTCCAGAAGTAGATGATCGACCTACTGATTTCCAAATGGCTGAGTTTTTTGTGATGTATAAATACCGCCGTTCGGGAGTTGGAAAAGAAGCCTTTTTTAAAGTGCTTGATAATCATAAAGGAAGATGGCAACTAAAACGACATCCGGCGAACTTGCCATCTGTGCATTTTTGGAACAATGTAATTAGTGAGTATACTAACGGGCAATATGAGCTTGTTGAGGCATATCCACGAACAGAATATGATGATGGAACGTTGGCGGATGTTTTCTTTTTTGAGAGTTGATATAATTTCTGATTATGAGTATTATCTCTAACAAGAAATAGATCGTGAAGCGTACTTTTTCTATAAAGAAATTAGCGATCTAAGATATCTAGTGAAAATTAAAAAATTTAAGATGATTGATAAAAAATTGTGTTTCAAAAAGAGGTCTAAATTCACGTATTTATAGAAGTTTAAATAACATCTAAGTCCCTAAAATAAAAGGATAGTTAAATATATACATAAGTCGGAGGTTGGAAATGGAATGGAAAGAACTTAAAGCAGAAGAAATAGAGATAATTTTATTTAAACATTTTAACCGTTATCAAAACGTTACAAGGTGCTGGAGAAAAATAGAGGGTGAATGGGTTATTAAAGACATTGCTTTTTTAGAACAATGGGGAGAAGAGGACTATAAAATACTTGTATCTTGCCTAAAGAACACAGTATCAAAGGGTGGTGTTGTATTTGGTGCATTTGCGGATGGTTACCTAAAGGGATTTGCATCTGTAGAAGGTGGTATCTTCGGTAGAGATAAAGAATATATGGATTTATCATGTATCCATGTATCTTATGATCAAAGAGGTAGTGGTATGGGTAAACTTTTATTCCGTCTCTGTGCAGATTGGGCAAGAGAGCATGGAGCAAAAAAACTATATATATCAGCTCATTCCGCTGTAGAATCACAGGCGTTTTATAAAGCGATGGGATGTGATGAAGCAGTAGAATACAATAACGAGCATGTAGAGAAAGAACCTTGTGATTGTCAATTAGAGTTTGTATTGAGTTAATGATATAAATACGGGATTATTTCCAATCATCAGGCCATTAAGTAACTAATGCGCAATGCAGGGTTTTTCTTGTTAAAAAGAAACTTCCATTTCATTAAAGTAAACGAGATCATGAGAAAGTAATATTATATGATGGTTACTTTTAGATAATGGAAGTTTCATTTATTTTTTAATGACCATTTGAAAAAAATATAAGTATTTACTGTTACATTATGGACGGAACAACATAAATTTACTGATTGTCTAATTCTTCTGAAATCGCTCGAATAATATCTCCTGTAAGATCTTGAGTCTGCTCCCAATACATCATACCGCCTAATCTCAGTTTCTTTACAGTATCTGCCTTGTATCGAATTGCTTCTAAATCTTCATAAGTGATAAAAATATCGCCATTATAAAGATAGGCAGCTTTTGAGATATCATCCCAGTATCTGGTATAACCATTTTTTGAAATATAATTTTCCTTTAAATTACTATAGGTGAAATCTGCTTCTCCATGAGTAATAGCGGCTTCTGCAGCCTGAAATAGTCCATGATTCTCAGATGCAACACCTCTCCATCCATATCCGTAAGCAGGAATACCCAAGACTAATTTTTCAGGTTTACAAACGTTACTATACTTTTGAATTCCTTGATATGTATTTATATGATTAGGTACTTCTTTGCTATTATTTAAATTACTATGATGTCCGGTTACCCTGGACCATGGCCCAACATAATCATATGCCATGAGATTAATATAATTAACAGAATTACTTACTTCTTTTATACCATAAGTCTCCACAGCCCAATCACCCATAGGTGCTGCAAATGATAAAGTATACTTTTTATCACTTGTTTTCGAAAGTTCATTAAATTTAGATCGTATTTCTTTCATCAAAAGTATAAAGTTTTCAGTATCTTCAGGACGTGCTTTAATTAATCCTGAATTATCTCTTGTAGGATATTCCCAGTCAATATCGACACCGTTCATGTTATAAGTTTTCAGATGGGAAACAATGCTGTTAATAAAAACAGAACGAGTTTCCTTTGTGAAAGCCATATCAGAAAAACCATCTCCGCCCCAGCCTCCGATAGCTAAATTAATCTTAAGATTAGGATAATGTTGCTTCAATGTTTCTAATTCTTTTGAAAGGTCTAATTCTTTGATTGGATTTACTTGAATGGTCGAATCGGGTGTTATTTCTCCAAAAGCAAGATTTATGTCCGTTAATAAGTCTCCGGGTACATCTCCCGCATGCCAGGTTTTATAAATAGGCAAATAAGCGACTTTTACAAATTCCACCGGTATGTTTTTTACTTCTATTGTTGCATTT
>DPVV01000168.1:0-8246 GCA_003526525.1 Lachnoclostridium phytofermentans
TTATTTTTTTATGATCACAAATAATACCTTAGAAATATCAATTTGTTGTTTCTAACATCATTATATATCCCTATAAATAATTTATCTGTGATTAAGTCACCGTAGCACTACATCTTTTTCAGAGATTTCTTCTCCCTTTTTTAATGGATATGATATAATGGATAGGAAACCATTGATTGCACTGTACAATACAACTTATCAGAAATTGCGTAGCTATTTTTGATAAAAGGTGCGCTTTTTGTACTGCTAATCCGATTATAGAAACATGATTTTCATTTCTATAATTATAAATTATGCTTAAACTATAAATAAAAGAATTGAAACAGGAATATTAACTTCACTGTCTCACGGATAATAACGATAAGAAAGAAAGGGATATCAAATGAGTTATAGTATAAAACAAGTTTCCGAACAAACTGGCTTATCCGAGCATACCATCCGCTTTTATGATCGAGAAGGTCTACTCCCCTTACTAAAAAGAGATGGAACTGGTAAACGTTCTTTTTCCGAAAATGATATTCAATGGCTTGGCCTCATCTGCTGTTTAAAAAATTCTGGGATGTCCATAGAAAAAATTAAAGAATTTATGTATTTATGCTTAAATGGAGAAGAAACCTGTGAGCAAAGAAAAGAGATGCTAGAATTACATAAGGCATATATCTTAGAACAAATTGAATTATTAAATCGCAGTCTTTGTACAATTGAATATAAAATTGATCATTATAAAGAGATTGGCGTCTTTCATCTTGATGCATTTCCTATCAGCTAATTTTCATGTTATCATGACCATCGGTACATCCGGTGGTTTTATTTGTACCTAAATATAATAAATAAGGTTGTTGCATTAATTCTGTTATGCAACAACCTTATTACAAAAATAACCTTATTTCACAATGTCATATTTCCAGTCAATAATTCCACCAAACTCAAAAACATTCGTATACCCAAGCTCAGCTAATTCATAACTAGCTACCTTACTTCTTCTCCCACTATGACAGTATACTAATATCTTCTTATCCTTATCTGGTAACATTTCTTCTGCACGGTCTGTAATTTCTCCAACTGGTAAAAGAATTGCATTTTCAATATGTCCTTCCATAAATTCTTCATCCGTACGAACATCTAATATGACCAATTTCTCCTCGGAATTCATCATTTCTTTTGCTTCACTTTGTGTAATCTCTATATAGGTTTGTTCTTTCAACTCTGTCTCCTCCTTTGATGCATCCTGTTTTCTCGAACAACCAGCTAGTATCATTGTTCCTGTCAATATGAGTAATATATAGATAACTCCTTTGTGTAAAGGTCTTACTTTCATACTACCACTCCTTGATTCTTTTTTAATTTATTTCTAAATTTATTTATATACAATTTTAGCTTTATGTCCTTTCATTTTACATACAATTTTATTTTCAAATAAATTCTTTTCATAGAAACTTACTTTCACACAAATTCACTTTTCAAATAAATTTACTTTCATACAATTTACTTTTCATACATATTTATTTTTCATTCAACTTTATTTTACATTCAAATTAATTTTAATACAATTTAATTTTAGAAACAGTTTAATTTTACCAAAGCAATTTATAATCGTATGTGACTTAATCACAGTAAATTAATAGGAATTATGGTAGTATTGTTTACAATAGGCAAACAATCATGTAAAATAAACAATCTGTAACTAGTAAACAAGAAAAAATACGCTTGGCGAACTTTTGCTTGTCATGAACAAAAAAGACGCTTCGCGAACTTTTCCTCATCAAGATTAATCAATAATGTCAAAAGATGAAAGGAGAATTATGCAGTATATTATATCCTTCTTAGAAGGTATTATCACTTTTATTTCCCCATGTTTATTACCTATGTTGCCGCTTTATCTTACTTATATTGCTGGGCAACCTGATACTCGGACCAAATATGGCACCTTAAAAAACGCCCTATTGTTTATCTCCGGTTTTTCCACCACATTTGTCCTTATGGGTGCATTTGCTGGAACACTTGGTAGATTTCTCATTCGATACCATACGGCTGTTAACATTATATCTGGTATCTTCTTGATTTTACTGGGGCTTAGCTTTTTAGGTATCGTAAAAATTCCGATCTTTCGTGGAATGAATAGTCATAAGCTAACTAAAACAAAAAATCAATCCATTGCTGCCTTCCTCTTTGGCATTATCTTCTCTGTTGGTTGGACTCCTTGTGTAGGGGCCTTCCTTGGTTCTGCTCTTGTTATGGCTGCGCAAACTGGAAGTACAATGAAAGGTATTGTTATGCTGCTTATGTACGCACTTGGATTAGGACTTCCATTCTTATTAAGTGCATTATTAATTGATCAATTAAAGTCTACCTTTGATTTTTTAAAGAGAAACTCAAGAAAGATATCTTTTGTTTCAGCTGGACTATTAATTTTGATGGGTATACTGTTCCTAACAGGTACTTATAGTGCTATTTTCTCATTTTTACAATAGGAAAAATCATAGATATGTTAAAGCAGACACGTAGATTTTTGTAAAACATCGATGATACATTTAAGTAAATTGACCAGTATTTCTTTCATCATAATGATAAGCAAACCAAGATTAAAATTCTTATATAAGAGTGTAAAATTTTTCAATTTTTTACTCAGTAAGTTTGTGTCAGCGCTGAATCCACAAACTAAGATGATACGAATTGTCTTACAAGCAAGAAAAAGATTAGCGCAGAAATGAGGTTATATATGAAAAATAAAAAAATACTATGGATACTCGTTGTATTTGTTATTCTTATTGTCGGAGCAACTGTTCTTTACCAAAATCTCTCGAAATACTACGCAGAGCAAGAAGAGGAAAATGAGATAAAGCAGCAGGTAAGCATTACACCAACCCCTGAATCAGAGAATTCATCAAACAATACTTCCGAGCCATCCATTACAGAAACTCCTGAACCAACAATGCATCCTGCTATTGATTTTTCTATGCAAGATATCGATGGAAATTCTGTATCACTTAGTGACTATTATGGAAAACCTATTGTTTTAAATTTCTGGGCAAGTTGGTGTGGTCCATGTAAGGGTGAGATGCCAGAGTTTAATAAAGTTTATCTTGATTTAAAAGATGATGTGAATTTCCTCATGGTTGATTTGGTAGATGGGTCTCGGGAAACAATAAAAAAAGGTAGTAAGTTTATAGAAGATAATGGTTATGAATTTCCTGTATTCTTTGATGTAGATCAAGAAGGTGCGTACTATTATAGTGTCTACGCCATACCATCCACAATAATTATAGATAAAGATGGAAATATCGTAAATTATCATCAGGGTGCGATCTCAGAATCTGTTCTTAGAAAAGAGCTGGATGCATTATTGGGTGAGTAACAGCTTTAACCAAAACGCTATCATCTATAATAAAGATATATACTTAATTAATTTAGTATTATAGAATTATCAAAAATCCCGGAAATACCAATAAGGCTATACGTCTTATACAGGTTTATATTTCCGGGATTTTTTTATGAAATTAATACGGAATCCATATATGATAATTAGTTTACTTTATTAGATTAGAACTTTCTCTCTAATGACAGAAGATAAAAAAGAATCCCTATCAATGAAGTTCAACAAATGTATTTTTTCTACATCCGTGGCACTGTTATCAATAGAGATTCTCTTTTATATCGTTATAAGTTTAGACAATAATTTCCTAACTAAATTTACACATTCTTCAGTTGCTAATATTATTTATTGAAAGCCTCTTCTACCTCTGTCACCATAACTTGTACGGAGTTAATACCACCGCTTGATAAGTACCAGCATTCTGAATCAAGAGTAATGATTGAATTCTCTTTTGCAGCTTTCGTTCCTAATACTAGCTCATTATCAAGAGTCTTTTCTGCAGTTGTAGAACCACCTGCAATTACAGTTCTATCTACTACAAATAGGATATCAGGATCTATTTTGGCAATATACTCATAGCTGGCTTCCATACCATGCTTAGAAACTTCAATTGTCTCATCCGCTGGTTTTACTTCTAAAACATCATGAATGATACCAAATCGAGAACCAAGACCATATGCACTTAATGAGCCATCGTTTGTCATAATAATTAAGCCTTTTTTATCACTACGATTCGTAATCTGTTTCACTTCTTCGACTTTGTTCATAATACCATCAATTGCAGTCTTTGCTTCCTCTTCTTTTCCAATTGCTTTTGCTATATTTTCAGTGTTACGTTTAAAGCCTTCCATGTAAGTATCAGCATTAAGCTCAACATAAATGGTTGGTGCAATTTTATTCAATTCTTCATAAAAGTCAACTTGTCTACCACCAATAATAATGACATCTGGCTCAAAAGTATAAATTGCTTCCATATCTGGCTCGAAAAGTCCACCGGCATTTACAGTATTCTCTTCGTACTTGCTTAAATAAGTTGGAATACTATCTTGTGGTATTGCAAGCTCACCGTCAAACGAAAGAGCATCTATCGTATCTAATGCACCCATATCAAATACTACCACCTTATCAGCAGCACCTTCTAAAGTTACAGTTCCCAGTGGATGTGTTAAGGAAAAGCTTGATTCTTCTGCCTCAGGTGTTTGTGTTGGAGCTGGAGTCACTGTACTCTCCTCACCTTTATTTGTATCCTCAGGTGTATCACTCTGTTTTTTGGCGCAACCTGTTAAAACACTTGTCGCCATAACTCCTAATAAAATTCCAGCTAAAACCTTCTTTTTAGCATCTGAGAAGATACTCTTATGAAAATTAATTTTTCTCATGTTTGTTTTATAATGCTTCCTTACATTTAACTTTAGTCTCTTTTGTTTCGAAACAAGCCTTAGATATTGGATGCATTGTTCCATCCTTTTTGATATCTAAGACAACTTTTTATGTAGGAATCATTCATCCTCCTTTTTTTATTTATAATTTATGGGACAACATCCCATTGATTATCTAACTTAGAACAATAGTAGCTTTATTGCTCTATTATTTTTTAGGTGTAATAAAGACAGATATTATTTCCGCCTATTTCTTCTACCTTAATTTCCATCCCAAACACCTTCTGAAGCATCTGTGGATTCATAACCTCTTCCCTTGGTCCATTGGCAACAATTTTTCCATCCTTCATTGCAATAATATAATCTGCATAACAGGAAACAAAGTTAATATCATGAATTACTACCATAACCGTTTTTCCAAGTTCCTTCACCATTTTGGTTAGGATTTTCATGATTTGTACGGAGTGTTTCATATCAAGATTATTGAGAGGCTCATCTAAAAACACATACTCCGTATCTTGTGCCAATAACATTGCGATATAAGCCATTTGGCGTTGGCCACCACTTAATTCATCTAGGTAACGGTCCTTAATGGCATCGATACCCATGTAAGATATCGCCTCTGCAACTTTCTTATCATCCTCTTTTGTTAAACGTCCTTGACTATAAGGGAAACGGCCAAACTGTACTAGCTCGTGCACCGTAAGTCGAATATTAAGGTGATTTGTTTGGCTTAGGATAGAAAGTCTCTTAGCAAGATCTCTGTTGCTCCATTCCTTTACCTCTTTCTCATCTATGTGACACTCACCACTACTTCGATCCAAGATACGCCCTATTAAGGATAACAGTGTACTCTTTCCTGCTCCATTACTACCTACAAAGGCAATCAGCTTATTTTTCGGTATTGTAATCGAAATATCATCTACAACCTTTTTATTGCCATAAGCCTTTGTTAAGCCTCTTGTCTTTATCATGATTTTCCCTCCTTAAGCATGAGATATATAAAGTAACAGCCACCAATAAAATTAATGACAACACTAATCTGAGTTGAGTGGTGCAAGATACGTTCTACAAAAAACAGTCCACCAAGCAGTGCAAGTGCTCCTAATAGCACAGCAACTGGCACTCTGATTTCATGACGATACGTTGAGACTAAATTTCTTGCAATACTTACAACTAAGATACCAAGAAAAGTAATCGGTCCAACGAGTGCTGTAGAAACCGCTGTTAAGATTGCAATATACATTAATGTTCTAAACACAGTTCTACGATAGGGAACTCCCAAACTAATTGCCCCCGCTTGACCAAGTCCCAAGGCATTAAGCTTCGAAAAATCTCTTCTAGCCACTATAGCAATCACAACCACAATTGCGATACTTATAAATAACAAATCTGTATTCATCTGATTAAAACTAGCAAACATCTTTCCCTGTACATGAGAAAATTCATTAGGATCCATTAATGCCTGCATAAAAGATGCCAATCCTGAAAATAATCCACCAAAAATCGTTCCTGCTAATACCATAAAGTAAAGATTTTTGCTGTTTCCTTTCAACATACCTAGAAATAAAAAAAACGAACAAAGTACCATTAGCCCAATGGATAATAAGTAATTAGGAAGACCGGTTAATTTACTAGCTCCCGCTTGACCGAAGAAAAATACGATGAGGGTTTGTAAGAATAAGTATAAGGAATCCAACCCTATAATACTCGGAGTTAAAATCTTATTGTTCGTAATCGTCTGAAAGGATACCGCAGAATAACCAACACAATAGCTTGCTAAAAAAACCGCTAACACTTTACGTAATCTACGTGGAAAAAAATAATTGATGTTCTTTGTTGTTAATCCTAAGAAAAGGAAAAGAAAACAAAGAATCGCAACGATTAAGACTAGTATCAAGATACATTTTTTCTCTTTTGATATTCGTTTTGGTCTCATACGGTACCTCCCTCCTTATTCTTTTGAAATAGCAGGAATAAAAAGATTGCCCCACCTAAGACACTAACAATCACATTAACGGATATCTCATAAGGATAAACGATAATCCTGCTTAAAATATCGCAGAATAATAAGAAAGTTCCACCAAGTAATGCAGTATCAAACAAGGTATGTTTTAAATCATCACCATAATAGATAGATACAATATTCGGTATAATTAATCCCAAGAAAGCAATACTTCCCACCGATACTGTGATAATAGAAGCAAGGAATGCTACTATAACAAACCCGATTATAGTAATTAATCTATAATTTAATCCTAGGTTTTTTGCAAAGCTCTCACCCATTCCAGCAATCGTAAATTTTTTCGCATATAAATAAGCGAGAATAACAAAGGGAATCCCTAAGTAAAGCAACTCATATCTTCCTTTGACTACCAAAGAGAAGTTTCCTTGTAACCAAGAGGATATGTTCTGTACCAAATCATAGCGAAAGGAAATATAAGCCGTTAAAGAGCTAACCACGTTTCCAAGCATCAAACCAATGAGAGGAACCATTACAGGACTTTTCAAAGGTATTTTTTGAAGAAGCTGTACAAACAAAAGACTTCCAAATAATGCGATGATGAAAGCAAACATCATCTTCGTCATCATAGACTGCCCACCAAAAAATAAAATGGATAGTAAGATACCAAGCCTACACCACTCCATCGTTCCCGCAGTAGTTGGTGAAACAAACCGATTTCCTGTCATTGTCTGCATTATCTTACCAGATATGCTAAGTCCAGCTCCCGTTACCAAAACAGCTAAAAGTCTTGGAATTCGGCTATAAATTAGTAATTGATAATCCGCAGATCCTATTACCAATGCTTCTCTTAAAGAAAAATCTTGTGCTCCAAGCATGATGGATAGAAAGGATGCAATTATTAATATGATGATAAAAACAATTCTCTTCTTCACTGCTTTTCTCCTGTCGTTTTATGTTCTTCATTGACAGTGGGAAGTATAACAAGGATAGTCTTTGGATTGAATGGACAATTTTTAACCTATGGACAAATCTTAAGAAATATGATATCCTAAAAATCACTCAAATGATAATGACTCTCATTACCGTGTGGATTTTAATTTTGTCAGAAGGGGAATTTACTATGAAAGAAAAAATGGGTGGAATTTCATCACTATATCAAAACCAAACATTAAAAAATATAAACTTAATACAGGTAACAGTAACTAGTACAGAATCACTTCATTGCAAATTTCCACAAGGAGGATTTTTATTTCCAATCAAAGGACGAGCTCAACTAACAATTGATAAAGAAACCACAACCTATCTTACTTCAAGCTATGTACAGCATATAAAAAGCGGAAGCTATCTCCATCTATTCTCACTAGATCAGATAGATTTTGAGTTTATCCTACTTTCCTATACCTTTGGCAATTCCACTTTATCTCCTGATGAGTGCATTCCAAATTCATTTCATTTAAAGTTAGCGGAAGCTAAAAAAACTCATATGATGCTAAAACGACTGATGGGAAAAATTACATCAAGTCATCAG
>DPVV01000168.1:8391-8586 GCA_003526525.1 Lachnoclostridium phytofermentans
TCATCATTACCATACGTTAACTCTTGAATTAGAGATGAGAAAGCTATTAAACACTGCCTTAAAACAAGGTGATACATCAGAACATCAGCTTCTTGATGTGGTATGCAGTTATATAAAAAAACACCTCTCCACCCCGATTACATTAGATGAATTAGCTGCTTATTTTGACAAAAAACCTGCTCAATTATCCCATTT
>DPVV01000194.1 GCA_003526525.1 Lachnoclostridium phytofermentans
CTAATTGTTGCTGCAATTATTTATTTCATTCTTGGAGAACCTCGTGATGGTGCTGTAATGCTAATTTTTGTTATTGGTATTATAAGCATTGATGTCATTCAAGAATGGAAAACAGACAAAACATTAAATGCACTAAAAGACTTAACTGCCCCGCATGTTACAGTTATTCGTAATGGCAAGGAAACTAACATTGCAAGTGCAGACCTCGTACCAGGTGACCTTATGATGATTCATGAAGGTGTTAAAATCCCAGCAGACGGTATTATCGTTAAATGCAATGACCTTTGTGTGGACGAATCATCGTTGACTGGTGAGGCAGAGGGCGTTTGGAAGGTGAATACCGAAAATGCTGAAGCTACATCTGACTATTGGCGAAAAGATTATTGCTATGCTGGTACACTTGTTACACAGGGAACTGCAACTGTCTTGGTCGATAAAATAGGTACTAAAACCGAATACGGAAAAATCGGAGCAAATATTGCATTAGCACCCAATGAAGATACACCACTTCAAAAGCAGACACGAAGTCTTGTTAAGCTTTGTGCAGGTATTGCAGTTATTCTACTAACGCTTGTCGGTATCTTCACTTATTTTAATATTCCTGATCATGAAATCGGTGAAAGAATTATTGAAAGCATACTGTCTGGTATTACGCTAGCAATGGCAATGATTCCAGAGGAATTTCCTGTTATTCTAACAGTTTTTCTTTCTATGGGTGCTTGGCGTTTGGCAAAAAAACAATCCTTGGTACGTAAACTTCCATCTGTTGAGACTCTTGGGGCTGTATCCGTTTTGTGTGTAGATAAAACTGGTACAATAACAATGAACCAAATGAAAGTACAAGACACATGGGCCATGGACAGTGATACACATACTTTATGCGAAACAATGGGGCTTGGTTGCGAAACCGATGTTTATGACCCAATGGAAAAAGCGATGCTATCTCACTGTGACAGTCTTGGAATTAAAAAAGAGCATTTATTTAGCGGCGAACTAATCACCGAATATGCTTTTACGAATGAACTTAAGATGATGGGCCATGTTTGGAGAAGAAATGGTGAAATTGTCATTGCTGCAAAAGGTTCTCCAGAACGCATTTTAACTATATGCAAATTAACTGACGTGGAACGAGAAATCTGTGAGAAAAAAATCTGTGAGATGTCAAAAGAGGGACTTCGTGTCATTGCAGTTGCAATTATGAAACCACAAACTGATGAGGAGATCCCAAAGACAATTACCGATTGCTCCTTAACCTTCCTAGGACTGATTGGCCTTGCAGATCCACCGCGAGAAAATATAAAAGCGGATATCGCTGTCTGTAACAAAGCTGGTATTCGTGTTGTTATGATTACAGGTGATAACGGTATTACTGCTTCCTCTATAGCTAAAAAAATTGGTATGCCAAACAGTGACAAAATTATTACAGGTGATGAACTAAGTAAAATGACGGACGAAGAACTTCGTAAGAAGGTTAAGGATGTTAGTATTTTCTCTAGAGTATTACCAGAACATAAAATGCGAATTGTAAAGGCTTTTAAGGATAACGGAGAAATAGTTGCAATGACAGGCGATGGGGTAAATGATGCACCTGCTTTAAAATATGCAGACATCGGGATCGCTATGGGCAAACGTGGTAGTGAGGTTTCTCGTGAAGCTGCAGATCTTATCTTAATGGACGATAATTTTACTACAATTGTAGAAACGGTAAAGGATGGAAGAAGAATTTACGATAATATCCGTAAGGCAGTTGGCTATATCTTTACGATTCATATCCCAATTGCATTTGCTTCACTCCTAGCCCCTATGCTTGGTATAGCACCAGTTGCACTATTTTTATTACCACTTCATGTAGTTCTGCTTGAATTGGTAATTGATCCTACCTGTTCGATTGTTTTAGAGCGACAACCTGCTGAATCTGATATTATGGAGCGTAAACCACGTAATCCAAAAGAAAAACTTGTGAATATTAAAATGCTGTTAAAGAGCGTTGTTCAGGGTATTGTGATTTTTGCTTCTTCATTTGCAACATATCTTACAGTTCTTGCAGTAAATGAGGATAATGCATCTTTGGCTCGTACAATGGGACTTACAATAATTATACTATCGAATTTATTTCTTGTTCTAGTTAATAGCTCTGACCACGATTTTGCAATACAGTCCTTTGCTCGCCTTGTAAAAGATAAGGTAATGTGGATTGTCGCTGTATTTACCATTTTAGGATTACTAGCTATTCTTTATACGCCACTTACAGGATTTTTAAAGCTTGCATCGTTATCTACTAGTCAGTTCATAAGAGCATTTGGAATAGCTGTTGTTTCTGTTTTTTGGTATGAATTAGTAAAGGTATTTAAGAAACTTAAGGTTCAGTAGACTAATAATCATTTCTATACACAATTGATACAAAAATGTATCTGATTAATATGTATGACAAGAAGTTTTAGCTATTTTCGTTTAAAATACAGTAAATAAAATTAATAAAAGCGGTCAGGATTTTTTTACGCCTGACCGCT
>DPVV01000169.1:0-1149 GCA_003526525.1 Lachnoclostridium phytofermentans
TAAATACTGTATTTCAAAAATACGCGTTATTTACTCATATGACGATTCAAGAAAACATTGCGTTCGGTCTTAAAATCAAGAAAAAAAGCAAGCAATATATTAATGATAAGATTTCTTATGCCTTAAAATTAGTAAACTTAGATGGTTTTGAAAATCGTATGCCGGATTCCTTAAGCGGTGGTCAGCAACAGCGTATCGCAATTGCTCGTGCTATTGTAAATGAGCCTAAGGTTCTTCTACTAGATGAGCCTCTTGGTGCTCTTGACTTAAAACTTCGCCAAGACATGCAATATGAATTAATTCGTTTAAAAAATGAACTTGGTATTACTTTCGTGTATGTTACTCATGACCAGGAAGAAGCATTAACCATGTCTGATACAATTATGGTCATGAATCAAGGCTATATTCAGCAGATTGGTACACCAGAGAAGATTTACAACGAGCCAAAGAATGCCTTTGTTGCAGACTTTATCGGTGAAAGCAATATCATCAATGCAACCATGGTACAAGACCGTTTAGTTAATATTCTTGGAGCCAATTTCCCATGTGTGGATGTAGGCTTTGGTAAAATTCAACCAGTCGATGTGGTAATTCGTCCGGAAGATATCGATTTAGTAGCTCCAGAAGATGGAATTATCAGAGGACGTGTCACTTCCTTAATCTTTAAGGGTGTTCATTATGAGATGACGGTTATGGCAAATGGATTTGAGTGGCTTGTACATTCTACTGACCTTTCACCGGTTGGTGCTGAAGTAGGTATTAAGGTAGATCCATATGACATTCAGATTATGAACAAGCCAGAATCCGAAGATGAGGAGGCTGTAGGTGTCAATGAATAATCAAGAGGAAAGCAAAGTAACCGCACAAGAGGCTACTGTTACATTGGTGAAAAAGTCTCACCACTTCAGTGGGAAATCCTTCCTGACTTTTCCTTATATTTTATGGATGGGTGCCTTTATTATTATTCCACTGATTATGGTCGTTTACTACGGCTTTACTACAAAGGATAGCAATAGCTTTACCCTAGAGAATATAAAATTAATCGCAGACCCGGTTAATCAAAAAGCTTTATTCCTAAGCTTAAAGCTATCTCTAATTAGTACTTTGGTATGCTTATTACTCGCATATCCACTTGCCTTAATTTTAAAA
>DPVV01000169.1:1304-12194 GCA_003526525.1 Lachnoclostridium phytofermentans
GTATTAGTTATGATTCTCCCTATGTGGATGAACTTTTTACTTCGTACCATAGCTTGGCAGAACATCTTAGAAAATAATGGTATTATTAATACCTTACTAAAAGCACTAAATCTGCCAACTATTAATATCATAAACACTCCAACCGCCATTGTGCTTGGTATGGTTTATAATTTCCTACCGTTTATGATATTGCCAATTTATAATACCCTTGCAAAGGTTGATGACAATGTTATCAATGCTGCTCGTGACCTTGGTGCAAATGGATGGGTTACCTTCCGTAAGATCATCTTCCCATTAAGTATTCCTGGAGTAATTAGTGGTATTACGATGGTATTCGTTCCTTCTCTAACCACATTTGTTATCTCTAATATTCTTGGCGGAAGTAAGATTGTCTTAATTGGTAATGTCATTGAACAGCAGTTCCAGAAAGTTGGAAACTGGCATGCAGGTTCTGGACTATCCATCGTGCTGATGGTATTTATCTTAATCAGCATGGCAATCCTCGCAAAATATGACAAAGAATCGGAGGGCACAAACGTATGGTAAAAAAAATAAGTCAAAAAATCTATGTTGCCCTTATTATGTTCTTCTTGTATGCACCAATTATGGTACTTATCGTCCTATCTTTTAATAAATCCAAATCCCGTAGTAAATGGGGTGGATTTACCTTGGATTGGTATAAGTCCTTATTTCAAAATGAGGAGATCATGAGTGCATTGTATACTACATTAATCATTGCATTTTTATCTGCATTAATTGCTACTTTAATTGGTACAGCAGCTGCCATTGGCATGAACCATATGCGTAAGGTCCCAAAAACTATCATGATGGGTATCACAAATATACCGATGTTGAATGCGGACATTGTAACTGGTATCTCATTAATGCTTCTTTTTATTGCAGTGAATTTTACACTTGGGTTTAAAAGTGTATTAATTGCACATATTACATTTAACATTCCTTATGTAATATTAAGTGTAATGCCTAAATTAAAACAAACAAATCGAAATACTTATGAAGCCGCACTAGACCTTGGAGCTTCTCCTATATCAGCATTTTTTAAGGTTGTATTACCTGATATCCTTCCAGGTGTCTTTTCCGGATTCTTATTAGCTTTTACTATGTCACTAGATGACTTTATTATTACACACTTTACAAGAGGTGCGGCTGTTAATACTCTCTCCACTAAGATTTATGCTGAAACGAGAAAAGGTATTAAGCCTGAGATGTATGCTTTATCCACTCTTCTCTTCCTCTCTGTCTTAATACTACTTATCATCATCAATCGTAGAAATGATAGTATAGAGAAGAAACGTAATGCAGTAGCTCTTGCACCTGCAAATAAACTCTAAAACTGAAAGAACGAGGTATTTTACATGAAAAAATCTAAACTTTTTGTAGCCCTCCTTCTTGTTTGCGCACTGGTATTCTCCGCATGTGGCTCCAAGGAAGACAAAGGTAATAATGCTACTCAGGGAAATGAAGAAGAAAATCCCGGAAACAACAGTTCTTCCAATAAAGGTGAAGTCTATGTTTACAACTGGGGTGAGTATATTGACCGTGATGTCATCTCTATGTTCGAAAAAGAAACTGGTATTAAAGTATTCTATCAAGAATTCGAATTAAACGAAGACATGTACCCTATTATTAAAACCGGTGCAGTAAATTATGATGTTGTTTGCCCATCTGATTATATGATTGAAAAAATGATTCAGGAAGACTTACTTGCTGAAATTAATTATGATAATGTTCCAAACATTACAAATATTGATGAATTGTATTTAAAAACAGCGGAAAGTTTTGATCCAGGCAATAAATTCAGTGTTCCTTATTGCTGGGGTACGGTTGGTATTCTTTATAACAAAACCATGGTAGACGAACCAATCGATAGCTGGGGCGTATTATTTGATGAAAAATACAAGAATGATATTTTAATGATAGACAGCGTTCGTGATGCTTTCATGGTAGCGTTAACCTATCTTGGATACGACCAAAACACAACAGACGAGAAAGAGTTAAATGCTGCAAGAGATTTATTAAAAGAACAGTATCCATTAGTTCAAGCATACGTTGTTGATCAGGTACGTGACAAGATGATTGGTGAAGAGGCAGCTCTTGGTGTTATTTACTCTGGTGAAGCAATCTACACAAAACGTGAGAATGAAAACCTTGAGTATGTTGTACCAAAAGAAGGCTCAAACGTATGGATTGATGGTTGGGTAATTCCTAAGAATAGTAAAAACAAAGAAAATGCGGAAGCGTGGATTAACTTTATGTGCCGTCCTGACATCGCATTAAAGAACTTTGAATACATTACTTATTCTACACCAAACAAAGCAGCCAGAGAATTAATTGAAGACGAAGAAATTAAGAACAGCCAAGTTGCTTTCCCAGATGTGTCTATACTTGATCGTTGCAAGTCCTTTCAATATCTTGGTGAAGATATGGAAAATGTTTATGTGAAAAAATGGAATGAAGTGAAGTATTAAAAAGTGAAATAGTACAATTTAAGCTGATCGAACGAAATATGAAAAAGAAATCTTGTTTTAGTTTTCTTCCTTTCGTAATTTCGTTCGATCAGCTTTTCTCTTTTTCTTTATTCTTATGTCAAAAATACAATTTTTTTGAATGATGAATTCTATATAATAGAGTGGCCATGAGTAGCCATAACATTATCTATGAATAAAATAGTAAAAAAGGCTTTCCACAGCCATGTTTTTAAGGGGAAACGAATGGATAGACGAAATGAAAAGAAATGCTGTAATTACTTAACCGATAGCCTTGGAAGACCCATTCCAAATGATACAAATTCTTTGACTATTGGTTCAAATGGTCCAGTTCTTCTTCAAGATTTACATTTTATAGATAAGCTTTCACACTTTGATCGTGAAAGAATCCCTGAAAGAGTTGTACATGCAAAAGGCGCTGGTGCTTTTGGTTATTTTCAACCATATGGTTGTATGTCTGATTACACCTGTGCTGAGTTTTTACAAAACCCAAATTGTAAAACAAAGGTATTTGTACGTTTTTCCACGGTAATTGGCTCTAAAGGTTCCGCAGATACAGTACGAGATCCTCGTGGTTTTGCAGTTAAATTTTATACTACGGAAGGCATCTATGATATTGTCGGAAATGATCTTCCTGTATTTTTTATCCGTGATGGCATCAAGTTTCCAGATGTAATTCATTCTTTAAAGCCATCACCAGATAACAACTTACGTGACCCTCAAAGATTCTGGGATTTTGTTTCCTTATCACCAGAGGCTACTCATATGATTACTTGGCTATATTCTGATCGTGGAACTATAAAAGACTATCGTCATGTAGATGGTTTTGGTGTTAATACTTACATCTGGGTAAATGCTTGCGGAAAACGTGTCTATATCAAATATCACTGGAAGACACAGCAAGGATTACAGACAATTGATCGATTTGAAGCAGAACACTTGTCAGGTACCGATCCTGACGTAGCGGTAAGAAACTTGTACGAATCCATTGCGAACGGATGTTATCCAAGTTGGGAACTCTGTGTTCAGGTAATGGATCCCGATTTGGTTGAATGTCTTGATTTTGATCCACTGGATGACACAAAAATCTGGCCAGAAGACCAATTTCCATTAATGCCAATTGGATTAATGACATTAGATTGTAATCCTGAAAATTTCTTTGCAGAAGTAGAGCAAGCTGCTTTTTGCCCTGGCAATATTGTACCTGGCGTGGAACTTTCTGCTGATAAAATGCTTCAAGGTAGATCTTTCTCCTACTTTGATACACAACGTCATCGTCTGGGACCTAATTTTGCACAGCTTCCTATCAATCGTTCCATCTCCTGCATAAATAATAATCAACGAGATGGTGCTAGTACCTATATATTTAACCCAAATCCTATTAACTACTCGCCGAATAGTTTAAATTGTGGCTTCCCAAAAGTTGCTGAAGTTTGTCAATCAGAACCTGAATGTGTTAGCGGTTATATCGCTCGTATTCCAATTAAAAATCCGTGTGATTTTAAGCAAGCTGGAGAACACTATGAATCACTAACCTGTGAAGAAAGATGCCGCTTAGTCGATAATATTGCGGTTGAACTTTATAAGTGTAATCAAGATATTATAAACCGTGTCCTTTGCTATTTCTATAAAGCTCATCAGGAATTTGGAGAGCAAGTGGAATGCGCAGTCAACTATTATAGACAATGTGCTAATTAAATCAACTGTTTACTAAAATACAGCTTTCACCATACCTAAACTAGGAAATTTTGATTTATCAGCACCTAATAAAAAGCGAGCAAATTAATATTCCATGAGATAGCAACGCCTCCTAACTAAGAAAAAGCGAGCAGACTTAATATTCTATGAGAGAAACTCCTCTCTTGAATACTAAGTATGTGCTCGCTTTTCCTCTTTATTAGTGAAAAGTTGATAAATGTTTAAGCTCTGTCCCGTCTGCAAGACAAGGCACTTTGTTAAGGACGGCATTGTAATACAAGATTAAATGCTTCCCCCTGTGTTGTTACACTATTTTACCGACATATACGCTGAAACAGTGTATGTTATCTATTCGACAATATTTCTTATCTCTCCTGCCAAATAGGACTTAATATTAAGATATACCTCTTTCGCACAACGATTTCTTGCTTCTACAGTGGCCCAAGCTATGTGCGGTGTTATGATTAGCCGTGTGCTATCTTGTACTTTTCGTAACGGGTTATCAGCAAGCATCGGTTCCACAGTTAAAACATCAAGCCCTGCGCCACCAATTTTTTCTGCTAATAAAGCATTTGCTAATGCTTCTTGATTTACGATTGCTCCACGTCCTAAATTTAATAAAATGGCATCTGGCTTCATCATCTCTAATTCTGCCTCTCCGATTAAATCTGTTGTCGCTTCCGTTAATGGAGCATGAATGGAAACTACATCCGATATTTTTAGTAAGGTTGGTAAATCCACTCTTTCGTATTCAAAATTTTGATTTTTACCAGAAGTGGAGTAATAGACCACCTTACAGCCAAATAACTCTGCAATTCTAGCTACTCCCTGTCCGATTTCTCCAAGACCTATGATACCGAAAGTTTTACCATACAATTCATGAAATTTTACATCAAAATTACTAAAGATATCGCTTCTTGTATATTCTCCAGACTTTACATAGTGATCATAGTAGGCTAATTTTTCATAAACGTAAAATAACAAAGCAAACGTATGCTGTACTACAGACTGGGTTGAGTAGCCCTTTACATTGGCTACCGAAATTCCATGCTTTTTGATATACGCAAAATCTATATTATTCGTTCCCGTCGCAGTCAGACAAATTAATTTTAATTTTGTTGCACCTTTTAGAATATCCTCGTTCATTGGAATTTTATTTACTATGATAACATCAGCGTCTTCTATTCTTTCAGCATTTTCTAACGGATTGGATTCTCCATAGATAACGACATCACCAAACTCTTGGAACATGCTTAAATCCACATCATTTCCTAAAGTGTTTGCTTCCATGATTACAATTTTCATATTCAACCTCCATACTGCGACTATCTTTATGAGCAACTAATGCTCAAGTTTGGCGCAGCACAAACTTGGCAAGTGAATGTCTATTCTGCCATACGCAAGGTAGTTAACTGATCAAAGGAATCTATAACATATTCATACTCTGTTGCATCTCCAAACCCATAGCGCGCATATACAAAAGGAATCTTCGCTTGATGTGCAGCGTCTCCATCCCCACCTGTATCTCCAACGTAGATTGGATTTCTTAATTGATTTCGTTTCATCACAATGCGAATGTTATCCGCTTTTAATTTTCCAGTGCCTCCAGGACACTCAAAATCATCAAAATACTGTCCTAGCTTATGCGCTTCTAAAAATGATTCAATATAACCGCTCTTACAGTTACTAACGATAAATAAACGATATTTTTTAGAAAGTTCTTTTAAGGTTTCTTCAATCTCACCTAAAAGAATGCCTCCATGTTCCGCCAAATAAGGGCACTGTGCTACAACACATTCCTCCATTGTCTCTATGGCTACTTCTTCTGGAACGCTTAAAAATAATCCTCTTGCGATATCTTCTAATGGTAAACCATATAATGCCTTAAGCTTAGGACCTGTAACCTCATCCGTGATACGACTATCCTTCTGTGCTATTTCCTTCCATACAATAGCTGCATTCTCTGTGGAATCCCACATCGTACCATCTAAATCAAAGATGATACTATCAAATTCTCTCTCTTCTACCATAACTCCTAAGCTCCTAAGCTCTTTTTTAGCCTGCCACAAGGAGTGAAACTGAATGGTTTGAAAATTAAATGCTTTCGCTCCTTCTAGATTTGCTGCCAAATCATCTAAAAATACTGACTCTTCTGGAATGATACCATAGCGAGATATTAATGCTTCATAGATTTGTGGCTCTGGTTTTATATGCTGCTCCTCATAGGATATCACTGCCCCATCTACATGTTTTAGGAAACGAAATACATTCTTTACATAGGCAAAATTCTCTCTACCATAGTTTGATAAAATATAAATGCGATAACCCTGATTCTTAAGATCTTTCACCAGTTCTTCGGAATACTCAAACTCCTCGACCAGCCGGCTTGTATCTTCAAAAAATAGTTTGATCTCCTTTTCTATTTCAGGATCGACAGAAATACAGCGGTTCATAATCTCTTCTTTTGATAAAACTCCACGATCCACTTCGTTCCAATAGGGAGATAATACGGTTGCCTTAGCCAATCTTTCTTTATACTCTTCTTTCATTGTAAGTTCGTCAATATAGTCACGCCAGCGAAATTCTGCAAGTACCTGGCCAATATCAAAAATAATATTTTTTATCATATGAATTCTCCAATCCTAACCATTATGATTTTGATTATATACGATTTGCATAAAAAAATCTATGTTGTTTCTCTTTTACTGATTTTTTCTTTCTATCTTTATTATACTATGATATAATTCAATGCAAAGAAATAAGGAGGTTAAGTGTATCCAAAAGGTACATTACTATGAATTATGAAACCTATTGCAAGTTTTACTATTGATCATTTAAAGTTACTGCCTGGTGTCTATGTCTCTAGAAAGGACAGTGCTGGTGATGCTATTATTACTACATTCGATCTTCGTATGACACGTCCGAACTTTGAACCAGTTATGAATACAGCAGAGATGCATGCCATAGAACATCTAGCCGCTACTTTTTTAAGAAACCACTCAGAGTATGGAAGTAAAATAATTTATTTTGGTCCAATGGGTTGCCGAACAGGATTTTATTTATTACTTGCTGGTGATTACGCTTCCAAAGAAATCACCCCTTTGATAAAGCAACTATTTACATTTATTAGCGAGTTTGAAGGCGAAATTCCTGGTGCAGCTGCAGTTCATTGTGGAAACTATCTCGATATGAATTTACCAATGGCAAAATTTCTTGCCAAACGTTATCTTACCGATGTACTTGATTCGATAACCAAAGAACAGCTAGAATACCCAAATTAGATTATTATAGACCGCATCTTACACCATGTAAGAACCTGCGGTCTATTTTTATGACCTTTCGAATATATTGTTATAGGCAAGATGGCAAATATAACCCTATAAAAACTCTATACAACAATTTCTTGCATAATCGGACAACAAGGAGGAGTTCTTATGGAGGAGACGAATCAGGCTGAGAAAAGCCCTGATAACATTACCTCTTTTTCTGGGCAAAGTCGTACTTCCAAAATGATTCAAGCAGCTGCTCCATACCTTGATTCTGGCACAAGAAAAACTGCGGATCTATTTGTAAAATTCAACGATTTTATGGATATGATTCGTACCTTTAGACAACAGGGAGGACTCAATCTGTTTGGTAGGAAGAAGGCAGATACGAAAGATAATAAAGTTAGTGCTACTGGTCTTCCAGGACTACAGGGGCTTTTTCCAGGACTACAGGGGATTTTGGGCTTAGGAAAAGGAGAGGGATCTATTAACTTTGAAGGAATACTAAGAAGTGTTCGTCCGTACTGTACACCATCAGAAATTTCATTAGTTGATAATATACTTAATATATTTAATATGAAGCGCTTTATGGATATGTACCAAAATATGTCGGGGATGATGAATACGTCAGGAACGATGAATATGCAAGATATGATGAGTAATTTACCAAATATAATGAATATGATGAATATGATGGGCGGTTTTCCGTTCGGAGGAGCAACATCAGGTTCCCCTCAAAATGCTCCTTCACAAGATTACAATGCTCAGGGTTCCCCTCCACCGAATGCTTCAGCTCCACCACCATCTTCTATGAATTACGATAACTCCTATTATGAAAGTACCTCTCCTACTCCGTATGATATGCTCTACCAAGCCATGTATGGTCAAAGTCCACCGCCTGATGCAACTACAACTATGGCAGGCCAAACAGTTTCTCAACCATCTAATATACAAGCGGCTGGAAGTTCCCCTGCATCTGGTAATATGCAATCAAATTGGTCAAATTACAATGCTCCCTCTCCTGTCAATCTACCGCCATATGATATGGGAAATATGAAAAAAGATGTTACAAGTGCCCCATATTATACATCAAATAATACACCATATCGGGCTACTAGATCAGCCGCTGAAGCAGCACGAAAAGGTAATTCAGCAAAATTCTCACAGAATGTTACTGCGGCATCGAATACTCCATCCGGGCAACCTAGCAATCATTCACCAGGAAGACCAAATAATCAACAGATGTTTGATATGCTAGCTAGTATGGTGCCACCAGAGCAAAAAAACACCTTTGATACTATGAAGAAGATGTTTGAATCCGGAATGTTTATGCCAACTTAAACTTAAGTTGTAAGATAAGTAAGAAAAGAAATGAGGTAAAAATATGAATACTGATTGGATGAATAACGAATCTCTACGTAACATGCACCCTTTTAAGAAGCAAGTTATCCTTGAACTAATTAAAGACTCACAAGGTCTACCAATGGAGAGAGCTTTGCCTAATCTTATGAAAGCAAATGCAAAGCTAAAAGCAATGAGTATGGATTTTACACCACAGGAGGTCAATGTTATAACGGACTTACTAACAGCGAATATGTCACCAGCAGATAAGATGAAATTAGAAATGTTAAAAAAGATGATGCCTAATAGATAGTGTTAAACTTAAGAACTAGCAAGAGTACATAGTTTTACGCAATTAATGAAATAAATTTATAAGCTACCATTCTTAAACTAGAAAACTCTTTCTTAGTCCACCATATTCTTATTATGCTTAACTCCTTAAATTTATAAATACATAAAAATAGAAAGCTCGTTCTTTGAACTTTCTATTTTTATGACTGTTGCATTACAGAATAAATCTATTTTTTTCACCATAGAATAAAACCTATACTTTTGGTAGCAAGGAATGAGATCTATTCTTTTTGGTACCATTTCTTTATTACAGCTTCCGCCATTTTTCTATGAATATTAAATCCAACATCTTTCTCTGCTTCTTCCTCGGTACTATAAATTACAGTACTCCAATCCCACCAAAATATTCCGTAAAACCATGGCTCATCAAAGAAAACCTCTAAGCAGGATTCGTAAAATGCTGCTTGTTCCTCTTCATCTCTTTCAAGTTCCATATGCATGAAATCCCATGGCATAGAGGCACAACCTTTCGCACTACGACAACCAATTTCCATAAATATAATCTTTTTATTTAACTTCTCGCTAAGTGTTCTAAGATTGTCACGAATCTTTCCCCACTCTTTTACCATACTTTTCTTTTGTGCTCCACCTGCCCTTGCAACTGGTTACTCCTTTATAAGCTTATAAATATAGTCCAAATATCTTTTTGATATCATTTCTTCCTGACCATTTTTTATCATTTCGATACAGTTTAATAGTACATCTCTTCGTATACCCTCTGGTAATGTTATGGTATGAAAATCGATCTTTAATAGACTTTCTTGCTTACACCACTCAAGATATTCTTGTAATTTTAGGTTGTACCGTTGCTCCTTTCTTTCCTGTTCTGCTGCAAGAAAACTATCCTGTCTCATCTGCTCCACGTGATATCTTCTCTCTTTTTCTCTAATTTCTTTTAATCGTTTCTGCTCCCTCTCCTCCTTTTCTTCCAGTTCTTCTTTTATCCTCTCACAATCCCCATAAAAGTCACATAAAAATCTACCATCTTCTGAAAGTGATAAATTATGAATGTTATAACTTTTTTGATAAACTTTACTTTTACGTTTTCCGCTCTCTAAATAGGTAATGTGATGTTTCATTATTAGTTTCTCTTCTTCGGAATCCAGAAAAGCACAGCTTCCGCTAAGATTTTGTATATAGGTTTGATACCATGATAACTGCCCTTCTTGTTTATCCTGTCGAATACCCAACAAAAATACTGGAATAATTCCTTGTTCATCATAATACTGTACTCTTAAATCAAGTTCTTTAATTGGAAGTGTCTGTAACCGATAGTCAAGTGCTAGATCATAACCTTCTTCATTTTTCACATAGCACGTAGCATATAAACCATTTGGTAGGCGATGTCTTATATGTATTTCTTTTGTTGGAAAACTTCTTTTTAACATATGATACAGGAGTCGTTTTCCGCGCATAAGTTCCTGCGACTCCATTCTCTTCCCATATGTACAGGAAACGATATCATAATGAGCAAAATAAGGCTCTTTTATTAACCCTGCTGCTAAGTATACTGGGCTGCCACAATCAACACAGATTAACTTTCTCTCGGCTGCTCTTCGTTTCCATTCCATCACAGTATCTTGATAATATATCCCAGATTCATCTTTTAAATCATAAGTACATATCTCCATACCATTATAATAGCAAATATCCATAAGATGACCCCATTCATCTAATTTCACGATTCTTATTCTATTTCTATTCTAATTCTTATTCTTATTCTTATT
>DPVV01000474.1:0-1180 GCA_003526525.1 Lachnoclostridium phytofermentans
AATCTCTTATTTTCAATTTGAGGGATGTCTTAACAAGCGCTATGCTAATCTTTCTGGAGGTGAGAAGCAAAGATTAACGATTATTTTAGTACTTCGAAAGGATACACCGCTTGTATTTCTTGATGAAGTAACCTCTGGACTTGACTTTGAAACCAGACAGAAACTTATGCAAGGACTTAATACATGGTACGAAGGAAAAAATACAACGTTATGTATAGTTTCGCATTATTATGAGGAATTGGAACAATTGGCTAATAAGTTATTAATCTTAGAAAAAGGGCGTGTAATGGCTTATGGCACGAGGGAGGAGCTATTTTATAAATATTGTGGGAAGACCCTCTATATCCTTGAAAATAATGAAAAGAATAGGGAATATAAAAAACTGTATAAGAGCGTTTTGGCACCAGAACACCTTATAGCTCTTACTTGTGACACGGAAGAAGAGGAACGAAGTTTAACGAATCTCCTAATCCACGCAAATGTTGATTATAAACGAAGTAATAGTGACATTGAGATTTTATCGATTAATGCTAAAGCGAAAGAATTTGCAGGAGCGGAAGGGGGAGTCTTAATTGAAAACGTTATTGCCTAATAAGAGAATGATTCTCTATGAGTTACGTAATGTAAAAGGGAATTTCTTTACTTTATTCTTTGGTATTGCATTTCCAATCGTATTTTCCACATTAATGCCAAGTATTATTATGAGAGATCTTCCAGAAAGCGAGCAATCAAAGGCTATCGTTTCAGTATTTGTCACAATGAGTATGGTAATACCGATGGCGGTTATGCTAATTGGGTATGCTGCAAATTATTCGCAAGAAGTAGAAAATGAGGTTCCGCTTCGCCTTGATTTATTTGGTATTCAGCCAAAAAAATTATTTGTAGCGAAGTTGATTGCACATTTGATATTTATTACAATAGCATTTATGATCTATACCCTGGTTGACTTTATTGTGCTTGATATTCCAATACCCGCTGCTCGTGTGATAATAATCTGGCTTTCCTGCTTGTATTTGTTAGCGATAATATTCTTTATGATGGCACATGGTATCACAACCATACTTAAAAAATTCGGATTAACTTATGCTGTTACTATGCTTCTCTATTTTTCATTTATGATATTATGTGGAATGATGGGATTGACAGTAGAACAGTTACCAAAGGCTTTAAAAAGTATTGT
>DPVV01000474.1:1301-2719 GCA_003526525.1 Lachnoclostridium phytofermentans
CTTTAAAAAGTATTGCATTATTATTACCTATGTCTTATATCAGTAAGGATTTTGTAGGCATCTGGGAAGGAGGCAGTTATAATTACGCTCCTCTAATTCAGTCTTTAATCTTTTTTGCTGCCATCGCAGGTATCTTAGTATTACTTGGTATTAGAAAGAGTAATCGTACGAAAGGAATCTATCAGGAGATGGAATAGTATATAGAGAATCCTCCGTAAGATGAGAACTTACGAAGGATTCTTTTTTTGCATAAAGTGCGGAAACTTCTAATTAAGAATTACAACAATTTAGAGAAAATGGAAGGTGCATTTTTTGACACCACATATTTTATACGTTATAATAAAAAGACATGTTATCCATAATAGTGTGAACCGAGTTGTAGCAGAAACCGTGGATAGAGATGCGCATGTTCTATTAATTATAAAACTAGATAGGTAAGATAATAGGATGAGATTAGGAACATTTTTCAAGCTATTTGATATTGATAAAGGGGAAGAGAAAAGATATGAAACTACTATTTAAACAAAGATTTTTTTCATGGTTTGACAGCTATGACATTTATAATGAATTTGGTGAAACAGTTTATACGGTAAAAGGTGTTCTTTCCTGGGGACACTGTCTTAAAATATACGATTCTGCTAATCGAGAGGTTGGAATGTTAAAAGAACAGGCTATAGCTTTTCTACCGAAATTCCATATGTTTTTATATGGAAATGAAATTGGTACTATAAATAAAGAATTTACTTTTTTTAGACCTAAATTTTATCTTAACTGTAATGGTTGGGAGGTAGAGGGAGATCTATTTGAATGGGACTATTCAGTTAGGGATGGTTCACAGCTTATTATGACAGCATCAAAAAAGCTTTGGAATTTTACTGACACGTATGAAATAGATGTTGTACAACCAGAAAATGCAATTGTTGCTTTAATGATTGTACTTGCAATAGATGCTGCTAAATGTGGGAAAAATTAAGATTAAATTTGATAACACAGTAAGAAAATTTCATTCATAATGAATTGTATTTATCTAAAAAAGAGGCGGCTTTGACTGTTTTCAAAACCGCCTCTTCGACTTAAATTATATAATTAGATGCTGATGTACAATCGTTCCTGATTTATTTTTTAACTAACTCATCCCAAAAAATAAATTTTGCATTACACTTATATCCATAGCAAAGATTTCGATTAGTAGGTTGTGTCGTCCAACAATACGGACAACATATTCCATTTTTCGGACGAGTATCAAATACGATATCTGGAAGTGAAGTGAAAGGGTCATTTGCAAGTTCTAAGAGATGATTCTGGTACTCTTTTTTCAAGTTACGAATTCTTTCACATTTTTCTCTGTTTTTGTTTTCTTTGTTACGGAGGACTTGCTCATATATCATATTTAATGAGATTCCGATAGTAACCAGCAC
>DPVV01000476.1:0-320 GCA_003526525.1 Lachnoclostridium phytofermentans
CTGCGACAATCATAACTACTGCTGCTACAGGAGATACCGCTCTTATGATATTACCTGCTAACGCCATCGGTATCGTAACAGCCAGTGCATTGATACCAGCGGCAGTAGCCAAAGGCATCATAAGAGGTACTAACGCATAGAATAATGCGGTACCGCTTCCACTGAGTAAAACGATTAAAATGGTTAATCCAACAAGAATTAATGGCAAGATAAAACCTAACCCTGAACCTTGAATCTCAAGTATTGTAGCTTGTAGGGATGATATTAAACCTATTGATTTTAAACCCGAAACATACACAGTCGCAGCTACCAATAAGGCT
>DPVV01000476.1:494-1618 GCA_003526525.1 Lachnoclostridium phytofermentans
GTCGCAGCTACCAATAAGGCTACGATTGGCATGGAACTTCCCATTCCTTTAAAAAAGGATTCCGTTTTATTCAGCGCCTCTGCTGTACTTTTCTTACGTATTGCTTCACAAAAGATAGCGATTATAAAAGAAAACACTGCGGCTAGCTCAACGCTTACATTTACTGTAACTCCTGCAAAGGTATCAAATAAGTAAATCGCGATTAGCAATAAAATAGGAAATACCGGTAATATGGTATATACAGTTCGAAATAGCATGCCACCTTTTATTTCTTTTGTAGCTTCTATTTCTGCTGCCTCTATATCTACTTCATTTCCCATATGGCTTGCGTTTCTTTTATCCAAATACTTTTGCCAGAAGAAATGTACTGCTGCCATAACAATTAAGGTTGGAATCGATACTATTGCATGATATTTTAAAACATAATTCGATACTGTTAGTCCAGCAAATTCAGGATATTTCGCAAGTTCTGTAGCAATTGCGACATTATCACCACCTAAAGGAGTTGGCATAACCGTCGCAGTTGTTGCAATTACTGCTGCTGTAGTAAGACGTGACATGCCCGCCTCACGAAGTACTGGATATAATGTAGCAAGTAGAATAATTGCTAAATTAGATGCACTTGGTATCACTAAGGAAAGTAAATTTCCAATAAGGAAAACAACAGGAACTAAAATGTATACTGACTTAATTTTTTTAATTGGTTTCGTTAGTGTATGAACTGTTACTTCATTCGCTCCAATTGCTGACATATACGCGGTATAACCACCTAAAATCATTATGATAAAACCAGCGGAATTAAGTGAAGATTTAAATTCATTGATGATGACAAGTAATGGATCTAAGAAAGTCAAGCCAGATGATTTAAAACCTTCACCACCAATTGTGTTACCCATAAATGTTGCGATATACATTAAAATAACACCCATTGCAAACATAGTTATTTTGATATCCATCTTTTTAATAAGCATAACAATCACAACAATAACAGACATTAATGCAATACTATACATGATAACGTTATTCATATGATTAGCTCCCATCTACGTGCTTTAGTACACGTATAAATCATATTTGGCTCCCATCTGCGTGCCACTGCACGGTATAAACAAGAAAAAGTACGC